>JAGWUU010000194.1 GCA_028868335.1 Sphingomonadales bacterium
TTGAGCTGTTCGACCACGCCGTCGTTGACCACCATCGAGAAGCGCTGGCCACGCTTGCCGAGGCCAAAGCCCGAACCATCCATGGTCAGGCCGACCGCTTCGGCAAAGTCGCCGTTGCCGTCCGCCAGCATGGTGATCGCGTCCGATCCGGCCGCCTGGTTCCACGCGCCCATCACGAAGGCATCGTTGACCGCGGTGCCGACGATTTCGTCGATGCCCCTGGCCTTCAGCTCATCGGCCTTGTCGACGAAGCCGGGCAGGTGCTTGGCCGAGCAGGTCGGCGTGAAGGCGCCCGGAACCGAGAACAGCGCGACGCGCTTGCCCTTGAAATAGTCGGCGCTCTGCACGGCTTCGGGGCCTTTGGCGGTCGCCTTGACCAGCTTGACGTCAGGCAGCTTGTCTCCAACCGAAATCGACATCGTTCGTCTCCTGTTCGCGGGAATCCGGGAATTGCGAATTGCTCGCAGCATATAGGTGCCCGGCGGGGAAGGGCAACCGGCGGCGAAGGGTTAATTTCGCTTTACCGGGGCGGTTTAAGCTCTGGTAAAGTACATCGCCGATGCTCCCTTGTACGGGAATCGCCCGTCGGGAGACTGCACCATGAACATCAAGGGGGTTGCGGCTGGGGTTGCCGCCGTATCGATGCTGTTTACAGTTCCGGCCCAGGCGGGCGGGATGAGCCAGGCTGAAAAGTTGCGCCGACTTGACATCATGCTGATGGTCACGGGACTGCGTTGCCGGACCGGGGCCGACAATTTCCAGGCCGACTATCGCCGTTTCACCACCAATCACATTGCCGAACTCAATGCCGCCAGCGCAACGCTCAAGGCCGATCTCGCCAAGCGTTACGGCGCGGCCGGGGCGACTCGCGCGCTCGACAAGCTCAGCGTGACCATGGCCAACGACTATGGCAACGGCCATCCGTGGCTGGGCTGCGGCCAGCTAAAGAAGGTTGCCAGCGGTCTTGCCGCGGCCAAGGGCAGCGCTCCGCTGGTCGAAGCAGCCGATCAGTTGCTGGGCGACGGCGCCGGTGGTGGCCAGATGACCTGGGCACGCCGCTAGGCGGCGAGCCACCCAGGAATATCCGACGGGGGCAGGACCAGGGGTGGACGGGCAAGGGTCGTGCCCGATCCACCCCGGATTCGGATATAAAGAAATCTTTATATTTGCCTCTTGCGGGGCGAACGGCTAAGGGCGGCGCCAGTTGTGGCGCCGCTTGCCGTATGGGCACGAAGGCGCTCGAACCCTGTCTTAAAGATCTTCAAGGAGTTTGCCCCGTGGCCAGCGCAGCGGAAACAGCCGTCAAGGATTACGTCATCGCCGACATCGGCCTCGCCGATTACGGTCGTGCGGAGATTGCGATCGCCGAAACCGAGATGCCGGGGCTCATGGCCCTGCGCCAGGAATTCGGTGCCGCCCAGCCGCTCAAGGGTGCGCGGATCACTGGATCGCTGCACATGACGATCCAGACCGCGGTGCTGATCGAAACGCTGGTCGCGCTGGGGGCCGAGGTTCGCTGGGCTACCTGCAACATCTTTTCCACGCAGGACCACGCCGCCGCCGCGATTGCCGCGGCTGGCATTCCGGTGTTCGCCGTGAAGGGCGAAACGCTGGCCGACTACTGGGACTACGTCGGGCGCATCTTCGACTGGGGCGACGGGCAGACCGCCAACATGATCCTCGACGATGGCGGCGATGCCACCATGTTCGCGCTGTGGGGCGCACGGCTTGAGGCGGGCGACACCATGCCCGAACCTACCAACGCCGAGGAAATCGAGTTCCAGCGCGCGCTCAAGGCCTTCGTCAAGGCCCGGCCCGGCTACCTCACCATGTCGGTCGCGCACATCAAGGGCGTATCGGAAGAGACCACCACCGGCGTCCACCGGCTCTACCAGATCGCCAAGGACGGCAAGCTGCCGTTCCCTGCGATCAACGTGAACGACAGCGTCACCAAGTCGAAGTTCGACAACCTCTACGGCTGCAAGGAATCGCTGGTCGACGCGATCCGCCGCGCCACTGACGTGATGCTGGCCGGCAAGGTCGCCTGCGTCGCGGGCTTCGGCGATGTCGGCAAGGGCAGCGCTGCCTCGCTGCGCCAGGGCGGCGCGCGCGTGATGGTGACGGAGATCGACCCGATCTGCGCGCTTCAGGCGGCGATGGAAGGCTATGAGGTCGTGACGATGGAAGAGGCGGTCAAGCGCTGCGACATCTTCGTCACCGCCACCGGCAACGAGGACGTGATCACCGCCGAACACATGAAGGCGATGAAGCCGATGGCGATCGTCAGCAACATCGGCCACTTCGACAGCGAGATCCAGATCGCCGCGCTCGACAACTACAAGTGGACCGAGGTGAAGCCTGGCACCGACCTGGTGGAGTTCCCCGACGGCAAGCAGATCATCGTCCTCGCCAAGGGACGCCTGGTCAACCTGGGCTGCGCCACCGGCCACCCCAGCTTCGTGATGAGCAGCAGCTTCACCAACCAGACGCTCGCCCAGATCGAGCTGTTCACCAAGAGCAGCGAGTACAAGAACGAGGTCTATGTCCTGCCCAAGCATCTCGACGAGAAGGTTGCCGCGCTGCATCTCGACAAGCTGGGGGTGAAGCTCACCACGTTGTCGCAGAAGCAGGCCGACTATATCGGCGTGTCGAAGCAGGGGCCGTTCAAGCCGGATCATTATCGGTATTGAGAACGTCGTCCCCGCGAAAGCGGGGACCGCTGGCCTCGTCGTTGCAAGGTCGGACCGAACCGGCCAGCGATCCCCGCTTTCGCGGGGATGACAGCTTGCCTTCGTGTCCCCCCGCGCATAGCTGGAGGGCATGACGCTTTCCCCCACCGCCCTGGTCCTGATCGGCCTGCTGGTCGCCGCGTGGACTCTGGCCGCGGGGTGGACGATCCTTGCCGCGCGTCAGCGCCAGAAGCGCGCCGAAGCCAGCCAGCGTCACGCCCGGCGGCTGGGGCGGATGGTCGATGAAAGTCCGGCGCTGCCGCTGCTGGTCCGGGTCGATGGAAAGATCGAGGCGCCGCAGCGGTTGGCCAACTGGCTCGGGCTGGACAAGGTTCCGCAATTCCTGACCGAACTCGACGGCGGCCGGATCGACGGCGGCGGCGGTGGACTTACCGCCGAAAAGCTTGCCGAACTGACCGAAGCCGTGCGCCGCACGCAACGTACCGCGGCGCCGTTCCGCATGGTGGCGACGCCGCGTGGTTCGAGCCGCAGCCTGGCCTTTCGCGGCCACCTGGCTGATCCGCAAGTTTCGCCCGGCGGCGCGGCGCTGGTCTGGGTGTTCGATTTCTCCGATAGCGAGAGCGAACTGGTCCAGTTGCGGGACGAAACGGCGAGGGCGCGGAGCGACTTCGCCGCGCTGGTCGGGCTGATCGAGGCTGCGCCGATGCCGATGTGGTTTCGTGGACCCGAGGGCGACTTGCAACTGGTCAACCAGGCCTATGTTAGCGCCGTGGCGGGGAAGGATGCCCGCCAGGTTGCCGATGCCGGGATAGAATTGGTCGAAGTGGTCGATGGGCTGAGTGCCCGGCAGGTTGCCTTGCAGTCCTTCGCCCGCAAGCTGCCGGTGGAGCGGATGGTGTCCGCGACGATCGGCGGGCAGCGCCGCGCACTGCGGGTTTCCGACTTTCCACTCGGTTCCGATGGCGTCGCGGGCTACGCGGTCGACGTCGAGGAAATGGAAGAGCTGGGGCGTGACTTCAAGGCGTTCAGTGATGCCCAGCGGACCATGCTTGACCAGCTTTCCGCCGGTGTCGCGCAGTTCGACGCCAAGCGCCAGCTTACCTTCGCCAACCAGCCGTTCCAGCGGATCTTTGCGCTCAAGCCCGCCGTGCTGCTCGATCCGCCGCCGTTCGAACGCCTGCTCGACATTGCCCGCGATGCCGGGCGCGTGCCCGAGGCGCGCGATTTTCCCGCCTGGCGCCGCGAAAGGGCAGGGTGGTTTCATGCCAGCGCGCCGCAGGAAGAGGCATGGACGCTGTCCGATGGCACCCACCTGCGCATTGTCGCCCTGCCGCTTCCCGATGGCGGGATGATCGTCATTGCCGAGGATCGCACCGAGCAACTGCGCCTTTCGGCGGTGCGCGACACCCTGCTGCGTACGCGCACCGCGACTTTCGACAGCCTGTTCGAATCCGTCGCGGTCTTTGCTCCTGATGGCCGGATGCAATTGTGGAATCGCCGATTCGCCGCCGACTGGGGAATGGACGACGCCTTTCTCGATACCCACCCCCGGATCGAGGCGCTGCTCGAACGGATCGGCGCCCGGCTGCGCAAGCCCGACAAGGCACGTCAGGTGGGCGAGGTGGTCCGCGCGGCCACGCTCGATCGTCGTCAGACGGGTGGCCGGGCAGTGCTGGCTGACGGCCGCACCCTGGAGTTTGCGGGCGTGCCACTCCCCGATGGCAACGGCCTGTTGACCGTGCTCGACATCACCGATTCACAGAAGGCCGAAGAGGCGCTGAAGCAGCGCAATGCCGCTCTGGAAGAAGCTGACGCGATGAAGACCCGCTTCCTCGCGACGATGAGCTACGAATTCCGCACGCCGCTGACCTCGATCGGCGGCTTTGCCGAACTGCTTCAGGCGGGATTGGGCGGCGAACTGACCGAGCAGGGCCGCGACTACCTTTCCGCGATCCTTGCATCGGTCGCGCGGCTGGGCGAGCAGATCGACGATGTGCTTGACCTTTCGCAGAGCGAGGCGGGCCTGCTGCCGCTGGCACAGGAGGAAATCGAACTGCTGCCGTTCATCACCAAACTGGCGGAGGAGCGCGGCAGCGCGGTGCGCGAGGCTGGAATCACGCTCGACCTGCGGGGTGACAAGGGCGCGGGCCGGCTGACCGGCGATCGCCGCCGGCTGGGCCGCGCGATCGGCCACCTGATCGATAACGCGATTGCCGCAACGCCGCGCGGCGGTCGCATCCTGGTCGAACTGTCGGGACGCAAGGGCAAGGCGCAGATCGTCGTTTCCGACAATGGACCGGGAATGGACTCAGCAACGCTGGCCCGCGCGCTGGAGGGGATCAAGGTCAGCGCCGATGGCAAGACCGTGGAGCGCCGCCAGGGGCTTGGCCTTTCGCTCGCGCGCCAGTTGATCGAGGCGCACGGCGGCGCGTTGCAACTGTTGTCCGAACCCGGACAGGGAACCGCGGCGATCGTCGAACTGCCGTGAGGATCGAACTGCCCGACATGGCGGCGACCGCGGCGCTGGGCGCAGCCATTGCGGCACGTCTGCACGTCGGCGATGTGGTTGCCCTGTCGGGAGGACTGGGCGCGGGCAAGACCACGCTGGCCCGCGCGATCATCGCGGCGCTTGGCCACTCCGGCGAAGTCCCGTCGCCCAGCTTCGCGATTATCGAGACTTATGAGCCGCCTGCGGTACGCCTGCCGCTGGTCCATGCCGATTTCTATCGGTTGGAGCGCCCGGAGGAGGCGGACGAGATCGGCCTCGACGACTATCGCGAAGGTGCGGTGCTGATCGCCGAGTGGCCCGAACATGCCGGTGGCTTCGCGCACGAACCGGCGTGCCTGTCGATCCGCCTGGAAATTGAGGAAACTGCACGGATTGCCATTGTCGAAGCCGGGGCGGATTGGCTAGGGCGCTTGCCATGAGTCAAACCCTGCCCGACGGTGTCGATGCGTTCCTTGCCAGCGCCGGTTGGGGCGGCGCGGCGATCGAACCGCTGACGGGCGATGCCTCGTTCCGCCGCTATTTCCGCATCGTGCGCGGCAGCGATACCGCCATGCTGATGGACGCACCGCCCCCGCATGAAGACCCGACGCCGTTCCTGCGCGCTGCCCGATGGCTCGACGCGAACGGCTTGCGGGCGCCGTTGATCCTGGCCGACGATGCGGCTCGCGGGCTGGTCTTGCTGGAGGATTTCGGCGAGGTGCGGATGCGCGACTATCTCGACGAATGGCCGCAGGACGAACGCGAAATCTACATCGGCGCGGTCGATGCACTGGTGGCGCTGCACCGCCTGCCGCCGGGACCGTTCACCAGCTATGGCATGGCCGAATACCTGCGCGAGGTGCGGCTGTTCT
>JAGWUU010000195.1 GCA_028868335.1 Sphingomonadales bacterium
GCAGCTTTGGCGGAAATCTCTCCCGAATTGGGAGAGACGCATGACCGACCCGGCCCAGCGCCGCGCGCACCTGAAGGATCTGTTCACCCGACTGATCACCGCCTACGGAAACAAGGACTTCGCCGCCTTCGCGCTCTACGTCCACCCCGACTGCGAGTTCGACTGGCCCTATCTGCCGCTCAAGGAGTTCCCGGAACGGATGGTCGGCCGCGAGGCGTTCATCGCCACGTCGCGCGCCGGGATGGCGGACTGCGACGGTTACCATCACGCTGTCGACCGCTTCTACGACATGGCCGATCCGGACATGCTGATCGCCGAATATCACACCGACACCGTGCTGCGCTCATCGGACCGACGCTATGCCAACAGATACCTCGGCATCCTGCGCTTCGAAGGCGAACGAGTCGTCTATTGGCGCGAATACGTCAATCCGCTGCCGATCATAGAGGCGTTCGGGCTGGACTTCCAAAACGATGCCCTGACCTGAAAACGGCACGCGGACGAGTCCGGCCGCCTTCCTGGGAAAGCGGCCGGGGAAACATGAATCAGGAGGCCGGAGCCGGGGCAATTCCCTGGTTCAGGCTGTCGATGATGCGGCGTTTCATCGGCGCGACCCATTCTGCCTCCAGCCGGGAATCCAGCAAACCGGCCTCCTTCAGCTCGTCGCACAGTTTCATCTGATGGCCGATGTCGAACAGGTCGAGCTGCGAAGAGAACTTGCCGCCGCCGCCATAGGTGATGAAGCTGACGCCTTCGGTTTCGTAAAACGACCCGTCGGCGCGCTTGCCCGGCCCGCGATTGACCCAGCGGCTGAAGATGCGATCACCGTTGACCGCGTATTCGAGGATCGGAAAGCTCCATCCTGTCCAACCCGATCCGACATCCATGTCGCGCCCATAGTGCGTCGCGCGGATTTCATCGCGGTTGCGCGCAAAGACCGGCATGGCGCCGCCATAGGGGCAGAAATAGGTCGCGTCCTCGGTATAGAACGCATCGGCGATCCACGCCCAATGGTTGCGCCGTTCGGCTTCGACAAAAGCTTCGCGCAAGCCCTGGATGGCGGCTTCGACTTCCTCGCGGGGGTATGACACGGCCTGGCACTCCTCTCTCGATCTGTCCGCTGTTGCTCAGCATTTCACCCCAACCCCATTGCACATTGCGCCACTTTGATCCATAGAAAATTACGCAAAGCGTCATTTATGATAGGATTATAGGCCATATGCGTTTTATCGATCAACTCGACGCGGAAACCCTGATAGCACGCGCCCGCACGTCCACCGGCCTGGTGGATCTGGGTGTGGATCACTTTCGCGAACCGCTTGGAGTGCTGCTGCGCTCGATGCGCGAGGAGGCGCAGCTTAACGAAGCGGGCGCTCAGGTTCACGCCGGACGCATCGTCAACGCGTTGGAAAACCGCCTGCGCCGGGTCGATCTGGTCAAGCGCCACCCTGAAATCCTCGACGAGCAGGTTGAGGTCGGCGTGGTCATCGTTGGCCTGCCGCGCACCGGCAGCACGATGTTGCAACGCCTGCTCGCCTCGAGCCCAGATGCCACGGCAATGTACTGGTGGGAATCGATCTTCCCGCTGCCGCGCGGCGAATCTGGCGAAGCCGACTTTGCCGCACGCAAGGCCGACGCGGTGGCGCTGGCCGAACAGTTCGTCGCCTCTGCCGCCGGCTTCGAGGCGATCCATCCGATGGACCCCTTCGCGCACGACGAAGAACTCTCGCTGATGGAGCAATCGTTCATCTCCAACAATCCCGAAGCGATGCTCTATCTGCCGAGCTACGGCGAGTGGCTGCTCGCCGCCGACCAGGCATGGTCCTACGGCGAACTGGTTGAGTGGTTGAAGATATTGCAGTGGCAGGACCCGTCGCGGCGCGGCCGCAAGTGGATTCTCAAGGCGCCGCACCACTTGACGGCGGTACGCACCACGCTCGAAACCTTTCCGGACGCGGTGATCGCCATGACCCATCGCCGGGTGGATCACGTAATGGGCAGCTACTATTCGATGGTCGCTTCGCTGACCGGCGGTAACACCGATGCCGACCTCTCCTGCGAACAGGCCGCGCACTGGACTCGGCGCCTGCGCCGCAACCTGCTCGACATGATCCCGGTCCGCGAGGCGATGCCGCACCGCTTCTTCGACATCCAGTACCGCAAGCTGCTGGCCGACCCGATCGGATCGGCAGCGGCAATATTTGCCGCAGCAGGCATTCCGGTGGACGAAGGCGACCGTGCCGCCTGGCAGGCTTGGCTCGACGGCAACAAGCGCGACAACCGCCCTTCGCACAAGTACGATGTGGCCGATTACGGCATCGATCGCGATCGGTTGATGAGCGACTTTGCCTTCTATTCCGACAGCTACATTGATCCGGAGTAAGCCCATGGAAATCAAGGGAGAGGAAGCGGCCTACCTGATGGGCGAGGCCAAACCCGCCGCCGGTTCGGTGTTGACCAGCACATCGCGCTATCTCAACAACCCCCGGTTCCGCGATGTTTACGCGCAGATGGGCCTCAAGCGCGACGGCACGGACCTGCCGCCCGCCTACCTGATCCCAGAGGTCAACCGCGCCGTCGCCGAGGAGATGGATTTCGACCGGCTCCATGCCCTGCTCGCCGCCGAGCGCGAGCGCCTGCCGGAGTTCGCGAAGTGGTTGGACGAACGCTTCGTCTCCGACTGGAAAGAAGAGAGGGTGGTGGCCTGCGCAGACGGCACGGTCGGTGCGTTGATCCGCGACTTCCTGCAAACCAGCGGGATGGAGATCGACTTCATGTTCCGCGGAGAACCCGCCGACGACTTCGCCTACCTCAACAAGCGCCGGGTTCAGAACCACGACATTGAACACATGATTACCGGACTGGATACCAGCCCGGTGGGCGAGATCGCGCTGATCGTCGCGAACACGATGGCGCTGTTCCACTACTTCACCCCTGAATTCGCGAACATGCTGGCGTTCCAGCCGATGTTCCTCGCCTCGACCAGCCTGATGCGCGCGGCCTGCCATTACCCCACCGTCACGCCGGCGATGATCGAGGGCTTCGCGCTCGGCCACGCCGTCGGCGCCAGGCAGCAGCGTCCGCTGTTCATGATCCGCTGGGAAGACTGGATCGACGTGCCCGTGAAAGAGGCACGCGAGCGCCTGGGGTTTGAAGATGGCCCGCCCCCCGGCCACTGGACCTGGACGCACGAGGCGTCGCGTGGCTGAGTTTTCCGTCACCGATCTGCTGGCCATCCAGGCGCTCGTTCACAGCTACCCGCGTCGGCTGGATAGCGGCGATCTCGTCGGCGTGGGTGCACTGTTCGCTCACGCCACGGTGCATTTCGAGGGGCGACCCGATCCGGTGGTCAACGACCCCGCCGAGGTGACTCGCATGTTCGCCGATTTTGTACGGCTCTATGATGGCATTCCCCGCACCCGCCACATGATCTGCAACCTGATCGTCGAGCCGGATGGCCCGGGCCGGGCGCGGGCGACCAGCTCGGTGTTCGTGCTGCAGGATGCGCCAGGGGTGCCGCTACAGCCGATCATCACCGGCGACTATGCCGACCGTTTCGAGAAGGTCGACGGCCAATGGCGTTTTTCCGAGCGCGCCATCACCAACGACCTGTTCGGCAACCTTTCCGCTCACGGTAAGTACGCCATCGGCTGACGGTCGCGCTGGCCATGCCCAGACGTCAGGCCAGATAACCACCGTCCGCCGCGATCACCGCTCCGTTGATGTAGGCCGACTGATCGGAAAGAAGCCACAGCGCCGCCTTGGCGATGTCGTCGGGCGTAGCAAAGCGTTTCAGCGGAATCGGCGCGAGCAGCATGTCGCGGTATTCCTCGGCATGGATCACCCCTGCGGTCAGCGGCGTATCAACCACACCGGGGGAAACGGCATTGCAGCGTAAGCCCTGGTCGCCGTACTCCTTGGCCACGGTGCGGGTGAGCCCCAGCACACCATGCTTGGCCGCGGTATAGGCCGCCGTGCGGGGATAACTGATGTGCGCCTGAAGCGAGGTGGTATTGACGATCGCCCCGCCCCCCGTCGCCAGAATCAGCGGGATTTCGGCGCGCAAGCAGTGGAAAACCCCATCCAGGTCCACCGCCAAGACCCTGCGCCACACATCGAGTGGGAGCACATGGGTTTCCGGCAAGGGTTCGCCGCGCAGCGCCGTAACCTCAGTGATGCCCGCGTTGTTGAAGGCGGCATCGAGCCGACCGTAGCGCGCGCGGATCGTTTCCACCATCGCCTCGCATGCGGCGGCATCGCTCACGTCGACCGCTATGGCCGTGGCGCCGGAAAGGTCGCGCGCTACCGCCTCCGCTTGCGCGGCGTTGCAATCCGCGACGACCACTCTGGCTCCCGCGGCAGCGAGACGACGGCAGGTGGCCGCTCCGATTCCACTGCCACCGCCGGTCACGAGCGCCACCTTCCCGGTGAAATCGATGCTGCTGCCCTCCCCGTTCATCGGCACTTTCTCCACTTTACGCATTTCCTGCATCCAAAATTTTGATTCGCCGGAATGCGTATCAACTTTGGCAATCGACCGAGTCGCACGGAAAAGTATGGCAAAATTTTCCGCTTTACCGGCAATGCGGCCCAACCTGCCGACACACCGCCTCGTAGGAAGTGATCAAAAATACGCAAATCGTCAATACATTCATATGAAATTTCGTTTTTGCCTAGAACATGCCTTGATTTGATCGGCAAATATCTCCATGATTCGCAGCACCGAGACAATTAGCAGGTAGGCGACATGCCTGCCGCAACCCTTGGGAGGGACAGATGAGAATTCGCTTCGCCATCCTCGCGTGCACCGCACTTGCTACCGTTCAGCCGGGCCTGGCCCTCGCCGCCGACGCCCCAGCGGGCCAGACAGACAACGCCTCCGCACAGGGCGAAAACAGCAACGGGATTGCCGACATCGTCGTCACCGCACGCCGCACGCAGGAGCGATTGCAGGACGTGCCAGTCGCGGTCACCGGCTATGACCGCGCGTTGATCACCGCGCTCGACATCAAGGGCTTCGGCGACATCGGCAAGACCGTGCCGAACCTCGACGTGCAGCACCAGTTCGGTTCGGCCAACGCGCCGCAGTTCTACCTGCGCGGGGTTTCGACCGGCACCCTCAAGTTCGAAGCCGATGCCGGCATCGGACTCTACATCGATGGCATCTACCTTGGTCGCCCGGCCGGAACGGCGTTCTCGCTGGCGGACGTCGAGCGGGTGGAAGTGCTGCGCGGGCCACAGGGCACGCTGTTCGGCCGCAACTCCACCGGCGGCGCCATCAACTTCATCACCGCCCCACCCAAGGGCGAACTGGGCGTGCGGGCCGAAGGGACCGTCGGCAACTACGATCGCTGGAAAGGCCAGGTTACCGTCAACCTGCCTGCAGTCGGACCGCTGAGCGCGCGGATTTCCTACCTGCACGACCAGAACAGCGGCTATGTCCGCAACCTCACGCCGGGCAAGACGTTCAATTTCACCCAGCCCTTCGGGACGATCCGGTCAGCCGAGACATTTGGCGCGGAAAACACTGACGCGGTGTCGGCAGCGGTGCGCTTCCAGGAAGGCGCACTCACCGCCGACTACAAGTTCGACTATACCGACAAGGTCAGCACCCAACTGGCGCAGCAGCTTCTGGGCTATGATCCGAGCTTCACCGCCGGCGTCGGCAATCCGCCGTTCTACACCGCCTCGCCCAGCATCTACGCTCCGGCCTCCACCACGCGGCAGGACGCCCTCGCGCTTGACTTCACGTCGCCTTCTCACCTGAAGATCCAGGGCCACAGCCTGACCCTGGCCTATGAGGTGTCAGACGCGATCACGCTGAAGAGCATCACCGGCCTGCGCAAGCTCGACGAAAACGTGGGCGGCAACGACATCGATGGCGGCGCCTATGTCGTCGGCGGGCTTCCCTTCACCAACATCTCCTCGGTGCAGGACCGCCATCAGAAGCAGTTTACCCAGGAAGTGCAGGTCCTCGGCAAGGCCGGTCAACTCGACTGGGTGCTCGGCGGCTTCTACTTCC
>JAGWUU010000196.1 GCA_028868335.1 Sphingomonadales bacterium
CACACCCCTGGCAGCCTATGGTGCGATGTTGCTGTGCGGATTTGCAATATCCATAAAGCAAACCTGCTTGTTCGAAGGCGTATTCTTTGGCCTTTGGATGATCTGGCTGATCGCAAAACGTAGCCGCAATCCCTTGCTCACGCTGCGAACCACAATAGCATTCGGCATTCTCGGCGCCTTCCCCATTGCAATGTTCGGCATGTGGTACGCGGTGAATGGCCACTTTGCGGAGCTTTGGTTTGCGCTCATCACCTCCAATATCGCGCGCCCTCCAATCCAGACCTGGGCCGGGTTCCACAATTTCGGCATTTTGTTGCACGCTACGGCGATCATCATGATCGCGGCAGTCTCGGCCCTCGTCATGGTGAAACGCTACCCGCAATTTGAGCCATATCGCCCGTTCATGCTTGGCTGGCTTATCGCAGCAGCGATCGGCATGGCGTCAGTCGGCAGCTTTCTTGACCATCATGCGATTCCATTCGCGGTGCCGCTGTGTTCAATTGCCGCGGTTCACTACGGTGAAAGCCGCGCAGGCACGATCCTTGGTTTGACCGTCGGATTTTCGTCCATGGTCCTCGCAAATCCATTTGATTTCGAGACCCATCGACACTCTCGCGATGACTACAGGGCCATGCAGTCGATCATCGCCAGCAACCGTGGCAATGGCACGATCTTCATTTTCGATGGCCCGCCGCTGCTTTATGCCGAACCTGGCGTGCGAAGCATGACCACGCTTCTGTTTCCGTCATTCCTGAACAGCGAATCGGAGCAAGGAACGACGTTCATCGACCAAACCGTCGAGGTGTCCCGCATCCTTGCCCAGCGGCCGTCAACCGTCGTGATGATGATGGACAACAGATGGCCGTTGCAACAGAAGGATGACGCGGCGGTTCAGGCCTATGTCAGAACCAGTTGCACGATGTCATTGGTGACTCATCGTTGGCACATCCGCGAACGCGTGGTGCCGGTTATTACCTACGTGGGCTGCCGTTAATCCGATGACGGCCTACCTCAGCGAACGTCGGTCTTTACGCTGACAAAAACGCCGCCGACGGCAGGTATTCATGAACCTAGGCACGACAAGCCGGTCAGCCGTGTAGCTGGATTCACAGTACAACCTCACCCATGATGCAGGTCACGGCTGCTCCGCCAATCTCCACGTCAACGCCATCGATCCGGACCGTCACGCGCCCGTCGCGGCCGACCTGACGCCCTTGGCTGGCCACATATCGGCTGCCCGAACCAATATGCCCCATGGTCAGGCGATAGGCGGCGACTGCGCCGTTGCCGCTGCCGCAAACCGGGTCCTCCATGATACCGTCGCTCGGAGCGAAGCTGCGCACGATGATTTCGTCGCCCTCTTGGGCAAACAGCGTCGCGCCGGTCATCTGACGCGGAGCGTAGTATTGCGCCAACCGGTCATAGTCGGGTTCCAGAGCCTCGAGCGCAGCCCTGCTTTCCAGTTCCGCCACCAGCCAGACCGGGCCAACGTCGACCGCATGGGCCAGCCCCCGTACCGTGGCGCCAATCCACGCGGTCGCCTCGGGATCATCAAGCGGTGCGAGCTTGTAGCGCGGCAATCGGAAGGCGATGCTTTCGGTCCCGATGGTCAGATCAACCAGCCCGACCGCGCACTGCTGCACCAGGCGACCGCCCCGCGGCACGGCCAACCCAGCCTCGATCACGGCATGGGCCGTGCCGATAGTGGGGTGACCGGCAAAGGGCATCTCGACCTTCGGCGTGAAGATCCGAACCTGGTAGTCGGCGCCTGGCTCGGTAGCGGGGAGCACGAAAGTCGTCTCCGACAGGTTGGTCCAGTTGGCGAAAGCCTGCATCTCCGCCGTATCCAGCCCCTCGGCATCAAGAACCACGGCCACCGGATTGCCGCGATAGGGCACCGCGGTAAACACATCGACCTGACGGAACGGACGGCTGCGCGCCATCAACTCAATCCACCGGCGCGACGACGGGACGATAGTTCCACCGCACCACATCGCTGCCATCGAGCCGCGAGATTTCCGCCATCAGCAACTGGCCTTGCCGCCAGTAGCGGATGCGCTGGGGGTACGGGTTGGCGGCGTTGGCGAACTCAACCGATTCCGCGCTGCGCAGAACCTGGCGAAATTCGGTCGCCGCCTTGCCCTGCGGCTGGACGAAATAACTGATCGAGCCATCGGCCTTGCGCTCGATTCGGGCCATTTCCCAACTCTGGAGCTGCGATCCGAAGCCTGACCGCGACACCCCAAGCATGACCCCGCCCTTGGCATCGCTCCACAGCTCGTCGCTCCAGTGCGCGCCGTCCTCCATCATCCAGGTTCCGGCGAGAAACCCCGGAAGCGCCTCCTCCGCGGCCTTGGCCGGCATGGCGTGCGGGGTCGCGAGAGCAACGGCGAGCGCAAGGACAAAGTGACGAACGGACATGGGCGGCCCCTGGCAGAGCGTGGATGAACGCTCCGTTTAGCGCGATGGGGCGTCGCGGCAAAGACGGATACTTCCTTCCGGGTGGTGGCGCCCAAGGCGATCATGTCTGTCTATCCCGTTCCACGAAAATGAAATCGATTGGTTCCTCGCATTAGGAAATCATCAAAGTTTCCGGACTATTCACCAAATCCATAAGGCACACGGTAGCCATGGCATTCCTATGGCTAACCGCCGAAGTTCGAGGGTATCAGTACGATGAGCGCATTCGGCCGACGCAATGGCATGGGCGGCATGAGCCCCGGGGCACGGCCGCAATTCGGTGTTGCGCGACCGATGAAGGGCGGGGAGGCCGCCAAGCCCGCATCCCCCGTACCCTTTGGCGGCGACCAGTTCCCGCCGCTGCCCGGCGATGAGCCTGCACCAGCCGGTTCGCTTTCCGATTCCGGCAGCCAGGCCAGCAAGGCCGACGCGATGACCCGCCTGGCGGATCGCGTGAATGGCATCCACGAAAACAGCTACCAGGCCGAGGGTTTCGAAGCCTCCGTCCACAAGATCAAGGAACAGGTGCTGCCGCGCCTGCTTGAACGTGTCGACCCGGAAGCCGCAGCGACGCTGACCAAGGACGAGTTGTCCGAGGAATTCCGCCCGATCATTCTCGAAGTCCTCGCCGAACTGAAGGTCACCCTCAACCGCCGCGAACAGTTCGCACTGGAAAAGGTGCTGATCGACGAACTGCTCGGTTTCGGGCCGCTCGAGGAGCTGCTCAACGATCCCGACGTGTCGGACATCATGGTCAACGGACCCGACCAGACCTACATCGAAAAGAAGGGCAAGCTGCAAATCGCGCCGATCCGGTTCCGCGATGAAAGCCACCTGTTCCAGATCGCCCAGCGCATCGTCAACCAGGTTGGCCGTCGCGTCGACCAGACCACTCCGCTGGCCGACGCCCGCCTCAAGGACGGCAGCCGCGTCAACGTCATCGTGCCGCCGCTGTCGCTACGCGGCACCGCGATCTCGATTCGTAAGTTTTCCGAAAAGCCGATCACCATCGACATGCTCAAGGACTTCGGTTCGATGAGCGAGAAGATGGCGACCACGCTGAAAATCGCCGGCGCCTGCCGGATGAACATCGTCATTTCGGGCGGTACGGGTTCGGGCAAGACCACCATGCTCAATGCCCTGTCGAAGATGATCGACCCGGGTGAGCGCGTGCTGACCATCGAAGACGCGGCCGAACTTCGCCTGCAGCAGCCGCACTGGCTGCCGCTCGAAACGCGCCCCCCGAACCTTGAAGGCCAGGGCGCGATCACCATCGGCGATCTCGTCAAGAACGCCCTGCGTATGCGGCCTGACCGGATCATCCTGGGCGAAATCCGCGGCGCGGAGTGTTTCGACCTGCTCGCCGCGATGAACACCGGCCACGATGGTTCGATGTGTACGCTTCACGCCAACAGCCCGCGCGAATGCCTCGGCCGTATGGAAAACATGATCCTGATGGGCGACATCAAGATCCCGAAGGAAGCCATCTCGCGCCAGATCGCCGAATCGGTCGACATGATCGTTCAGGTCAAGCGCCTGCGCGACGGTTCGCGCCGCACCACCAACATCACCGAGGTAATCGGGATGGAAGGCGACGTGATCGTGACGCAGGAGCTGTTCAAGTTCGAGTATCTCGACGAGAGCGACGACGGCAAGATCATCGGCGAATTCCGCCCGGCGGGGCTGCGGCCCTACACGCTGGAAAAGGCGCGGCAGTTCGGGTTCGACCAGGCTTACCTCGAGGCTTGCCTCTGATTCGTGGCGGTTCTATCCTTGGCTCCCCATCGAGCGGACCCAAGGAGAGACCGAGGCGATGAAACCCTTCACCACCGTGGCCTTTGCCATCCTGGTCCTCGTCGGGCTTGTCCATCTTCTGCGGCTCGTCACCGGATTTTCGCTGGAGGTCGCCGGCCATGCGATACCGCTGTGGGCCAATGCCCTTGGAGCGATCATCGCATTTGGCGTCGCCTTCAAGCTGCGGCAGGAGAACGCGGGTTGAGGCGATCGCAAGCTCGGTGTCTTGCCGCTAGCCGGTTCCCCGCAGCCACGCCCTGAACGCCGCACCCAGCAAGAGCAGCGCGGCGAAGCTCGACCAGAACGCAACGTCGCGCCACGGTAGCCAGCCGACCGCATCGGGATCGGCGCGGCGCATCCGACGGCGATCGGCGCGCCAGGCACCCAGCGCGATCAGCAGCGCGAAGCATCCGGGCAGCAGCGCGTACCAGAACCAGTCTTCGTCCATCAGCGCTTGCCAGTCCATCGCCGTGCGCTAGTGCAGGCGGGTGCCTCCCGTCCAGCGTCCATACCTCGCACTCGCCTTGCGGCTGGCCGCGGCCTTTCTGCTTTCCACGCTTGTCATGCTGGTGAAGTACGCGTCGGGAACCGGGATTGCCTTTGGTGAAATTCTGTTCTGGCGCGCATTCCTGACCGTTCCGCTGCTGGGCGGCTGGTTGGCGCTTCATGGAGAGCTTGGCCGGTTGCGCACGCGGCGGATGCCCGCCCATGTCCGGCGCGCGGTCATGGGAATGGTCGGCATGACCATGACATTTGGCGCACCGATCCTGCTGCCGCTGGCCGAATCGACCACGCTGGGGTTCGCCACGCCGATCTTCGCGGTTATCCTTTCCGCGCTGCTGTTGCGCGAACAGGTTGGGCCGTGGCGCTGGACCGCCGTGGCTCTCGGGTTTGCGGGCGTTCTGGTGATCGCCCGCCCCGGACAGTCGCACATCCCGCCCTTCGGCGCAGCGGTTGGACTGGGCGCGGCGTTCATGGTCGCGCTGATCTCGATCCAGATCCGCGACCTGTCCCGCACGGACGAGCCGATTTCGATCGTGTTCTGGTTTTCCGCAATTTCCAGCGCCGTTTACGCACTGCTCCTGCCGTTCTTCCACAGCCAGCACAGCCAGTGGCAGTGGCTTGTGCTGATCGCGATCGGCGTGCTGGGTTGCCTCGCGCAATTACTGCTGACGGCGGCCTTGCGACTGGGACAGGTGGCGAGCGTGATCGTCATGGACTACTCGTCGCTGGTCTGGGCGACGATCTATGGCTGGCTGGTCTGGAATCAGCTTCCTCCCGCCTCTACATGGCTGGGTGCGCCGCTGATCATCGGTGCGGGCATGGTCATCGCCTGGCGTGAACACGTCCGGTCGCGCACGCAGTCGCCCATGTCACCGGCCGCTGGAGAATAACGGCTCGTCCGCCGCTCAGGAACTATCTGGACGAGTGCTGCGTTGTGTGTTCAACACCGAACCGTGCTTTTCCGCACGGGGGCCGAAAGGATACGAAAAATGGTTCGCAAATTTATCCTGATCCTCGGCGCGGCGGGGCTCGCCCTCACCGCCAGCGCATGCAACACCGTCAAGGGTGTCGGCAAGGATATCCAGTCGGTCGGCCAGGCCGGCGAACGGGCGATCAACTAGGCTCGTGTGCCTACGGCCCGCGCTGCGGCGCGGGCGCGGCGTTCGCGCAGCAGCAGCCAGAACAGCAGGCCGATCGGTCCGGCAAGGAAGGTCGCCAGCAGGAAGGGAACTTGCGTAACGCGCGAGAAGCCCTTGTTATC
>JAGWUU010000197.1 GCA_028868335.1 Sphingomonadales bacterium
GAAAAGCAGAGCCATGGCCAGAAGCTCAGCAAGGAAGAGCAGGAAGCGGTCAAGGAATGGAAGAAGTCCGAATCGCGGATTGCCGGCAACGAACCATTCCTGAACCAGATACGTGCCGCAGAGCCTTCGGCCCGCTCGGGCGGGTTCGGTGCTTATGCCAGCTTCATGTGGAACGGCTATCTGTCAATCGTCGCTAAGGGCAGTCTGCTGTTTGGCGTGTTCGAAGCCTTCAGCGCCATGCTGATCGGCATCGCCCTGTGGAAACTGGGCTTCCTGCAGGGCAAGCGATCAACACGGGAATATGTCATCGCGCTGGTGCTCGCCTACGGTTTGGGAATGGGGGCACGTTACATTGGTGCGGCCGAGAGGATGACCTTCACGCCGATCCCGAAGACCTTGTGGGTGACCAGCGAACTGGCGCGCCTCGCGGTCAGCCTTGGCCATGTCGCGGCGATCAACCTGCTGGTGCGCGGTGCGATTGGCGGCAAGCTGATGGATCCGTTCCGGGCAGCCGGGCAGATGGCTTTCACGCTCTATTTCATGGAGCAGATCATCGGCATCTGGGTGATGTTCTCGCCCATCGGCATGCACCTGCCCGGCGCGCAGGGATGGGCCCATCTGGCCTGGCAGGCGACGATCGTGATTGCCCTGCTGCTGGTCTTTGCCAATGTGTGGATGCGCTTCTTCGTCTCGGGGCCGCTCGAATGGGTCTGGCGCAGCCTTGCCTATTGCCAGAAGCAGCCGTTCCGTAGGGTGAAAGGCCCTGCTTTGGCTGAATGAAGCGGGTATTCGATTGACATAACCGCCCCCTTTCCCCAAGCGCGCCCCTGTTTCCACTCAGGAGCGTGAAATGGGTTACCGGGTAGTTGTCGTCGGCGCGACGGGTAATGTCGGCCGCGAAATGATGAACATCCTCGCCGAGCGCGAGTTCCCTTGCGACGAGATCGCGGCGGTGGCTTCGCCGCGCTCGCAGGGTATCGAGGTTGAATTCGGCGACACCGGGCGGATGCTCAAAGTCCAGAACATCGAGAACTTCGATTTCACCGGATGGGATATCGCCCTTTTCGCCGCCGGTTCGGGCCCGACGAAGGTTCACGCACCCCGTGCCGCTTCGCAAGGCTGCGTGGTGATCGACAACTCGTCGCTCTATCGCATGGACCCCGACGTGCCGCTGATCGTGCCCGAGGTGAACCCCGACGCGATCGACGGCTATGTGAAGAAGAACATCATCGCCAATCCCAACTGCTCGACCGCGCAGATGGTCGTCGCGCTCAAGCCGCTGCACGATGCAGCGCGGATCAAGCGCGTGGTGGTCAGCACCTACCAGTCGGTGTCGGGCGCGGGCAAGCAGGGCATGGACGAACTGTTCGAGCAGAGCCGCAACATCTTCGTCGGCGATGGCAACGCTCCGGTGAAGTTCACCAAGCAGATCGCCTTCAACGTGATCCCTCATATCGACAGCTTTCTGGACGACGGCTCGACCAAGGAAGAATGGAAGATGGTGGTCGAAACCAAGAAGATCGTGGACCCGAAGATCAAGGTGACGGCAACCTGCGTGCGCGTGCCCGTGTTCGTCGGCCACAGCGAGGCGATCAATTTGGAGTTCGAGCGTGAGATCAGCGCCGAACAGGCGCAGGACGCCCTGCGCGAAGCCCCCGGCGTGATGCTGGTCGACAAGCGCGAGGACGGCGGATACGTCACCCCGATCGAGTGCGTCGGCGACGGCGCCACCTTCGTCAGCCGCGTGCGCGAGGACCCGACCGTGGAGAACGGCCTGTCGCTGTGGTGCGTCTCGGACAACCTGCGCAAGGGCGCGGCACTCAACGCGGTGCAGATCGCGGAACTGCTGGGGCGGCGGCATCTGAAGAAGGGGTAGGGCTATGGCAATAGAGGGCGGATGCCGATGCGGTTCGGTGCGCTACCGAATCGACAGCACCGAAATGCCGCCGGTCTATTGCTGCCATTGCCAGGTCTGCCAAACGTGGAGCGGCAGCGCCTTCAGCCAGCAGGCAGTGGTCGGCGAAGGTCGGATTGCCGTCACGCGGGGTGAGGTCGAAGTTTACGAGAACATCACCGCGAGCGGCGCGCTCAGCACGCAGCGTTTGTGCGGGACGTGCCACACGCGGCTGTGGAATACCAATTCCGCACGGCCCGGCATCACCGTGGTTCGCGCAGGCACGCTTGATGACGCCGAACACCTCGTCCCCCGCGCCCATATCTGGACAAAGCGCAAGCAGCCCTGGATCCTCATTGCTGACGATGTGCCCCAATGGGAGGAAAACGCACCGCCCGCCGATTTCATCGCGGCGCTTTCGGGGACAACCGCATGAGCCAGACCATGACCGGCGGCTGCCAATGCGGTCGTGTTCGCTATAGCGTCCAGATCGCCAGCGACGATGCCTATTGGTGCCACTGCCGGATGTGCCAGAAGGCGACCGGCGGAATCGCGGCGGCCTTTGTCCAGGTTCCGCATGCTGCGCTGACCTGGCTAAATGAGCCGGACTGGTATCAAAGCTCGCCGATCGCGCGGCGGCCGTTCTGCTCGAAGTGCGGATCGCCGTTGGGTTTCGATTTTCTTGAGCGCGGCGACAACATCGATCTGACCGTGGGCTGCTTTGACGATCCCGCCCGGTTCAGGCCGGTCGCCCATGCAGGAAGCGAGTCGATCCACGAAGCCTGGCTCGATACCCGCGACCTGCCACGCCATTCCAGCGCCAGCACCAAGAGCGTTGCCGATCGTTGGAAGGCTGCGGGGCTGGAGGTACCGGAATGAGCGTGGGGACCGACTGGTACGAAGGCTTCGATGGCGCGCGCCTTGCCCTGCATCGGATCGGTGCGGGCCGTCCGCTGATCCTGCTGCACGGGTTGTTTTCCAGCGCCAAGATGAACTGGATCAAGTGGGGGCATGCCGCATGCCTCGCCAAAGCCGGGTTCGAGGTGTTGATGCCAGACCTGCGCGCGCACGGACAAAGCGCCGCGCCACACGATCCGGCGAGCTATCCAGCGGACGTGCTGGCGCTTGATCTTGAGGCGCTGGTTAGTGGTCTGGGGCTGAGCGAATATGATCTCGGCGGATTTTCGCTCGGCTCGCGAACTTCGGTGCGCGGAGTGTTGGGCGGTCTTGTTCCCCGGCGGCTGGTGCTGGGCGGAATGGGGCTGGAAGGTCTGGCCGGCTGGACCCGGCGGCAAGACTTCTTCATCGACGCTATCGATCGGTTTGATAGCGTAAAGCATGGCGATCCGGCGTTCATGGCGGTGCAGTTCATGAAGAGCCAGAAGGTCGATCGCGTGGCGATCCGCTTGCTGCTCCAGACATTTGCCGACACTGAACCCGATCAGTTGGCGCGCGTGACGATGCCGACGCTGGTGGTTTGCGGCGACGAGGATCGCGACAATGGCGATCCGGCCAAGCTGGTCGCAGCCTTGCCTGATGCCGTTGAGGCGGTGGTTCCCGGGACTCACATGAGCTGCGTTACCAAGCCGCAGCTTGGGCAGGCGATTCGCGACTTCCTTACCGGAACGGCGGTTCGTTGAACGCCCGCAGCTTGCGCGAATGCAACCGTGATCCTTCGGCCCGCAGCAGGTCAACGGTCGTCGTGCCGATCAGCAGGTGCGAGGCGATGGTTTCCTCGTAAAAGCGGTTGGCCTGCCCCGGCATCTTGATCTCGCCATGGAGCGGCTTGTCCGAAACGCAGAGAAGGGTCCCGTAAGGCACACGAAACCGATAGCCTTGCGCCGCGATGGTCGCGCTTTCCATGTCAATCCCGATCGCCCGGCTCTGGCTGAGGCGGCGCGATGACTGGGTGTAGCGCAATTCCCAGTTGCGGTCGTCGGTGGTGGCGACAGTGCCGGTCCGCATCCGTTTCTTGAGGTTCGCGCCAACATCGCCGCTGACCATTTCGGCAGCGCGGGCGAGGGCGATCTGGACTTCGGCGATGGCCGGGATCGGGATCTCCGGCGGCAGCACCGGATCCAGCACGTGATCGTCGCGCAGATAGGCGTGGGCGAGAACGAAATCGCCGATCCTTTGCGTGTCGCGCAGGCCTCCGCAGTGGCCGATCATCAACCATGCTTCGGGGCGCAGCACCGCCAGGTGATCGCAGATGGTCTTGGCATTGGAGGGGCCGACGCCGATGTTGACCAGGGTGATGCCCGAATGGTCGGGGCGGATCAGGTGATAGGCCGGCATCTGGTGACGCCGCCAGGCCGTGTCCGACAGGCGATCGCGGGCGTTGTCGGTCGCGGCGTCAAGCATCAGGCCGCCCGCACCGGAAAGCGCGGTGTAGCCTTCCCGGCCCAGTTGCCGACCGGCCCAATCGACGAATTCATCGACGTAGCGGTGATAGTTGGTGAACAGAACGAACCGTTGGAAATGCTCGGGCGCGGTGCCGGTATAGTGGGCGAGGCGGGCCAGGCTGAAATCGGTGCGCAGCCCATCGAACAGGGCGAGCGGGATCGTCTCGTCCATGCCGTCGACCGCGACTCCGTCGGCCAGTTCGTCGCCGATCATCGCCAGTTCGGTCGCCGGGAAATGGCGCGCAAGCTGGCTGGGGCTGATCGTGCCGAGGTCAGAGCTGGCATCGATCACATAGGGGAAGGGGATCTCTTGGGTAGAGCGGCCAACCTCGATGTCGATCTCGTAGTCGTCGCGCAGCAGGTTGATCTGTTCCGCCAGGTAATCGGCGAATAGTGCGGGGCGCGTTACCGTGGTCGAAAAACTGCCGCCATGCGCCAGCCGCCCGAAGGCGCGGGCAAGATCGGGGCGGGTCTCCACGCCATGGTAGATGACCTTTAGCTGAGGATAGCACCAGGCGTTGGTAGCGCGGCGTTCCGGCGGGGGAAGCGTGCCTTTTGCCGCAAAGGCAGCGATGTCCGAGCGGAGGGTGGCGACGGCGGCTTCGTAAACGCGGACCAATTCCGCGATGATCTTTTCTGTTGGTTCCATCGCGAGCCTATACCCACAGTCCCGCGACTTTTCAATGACAGTGCGGTTTTGCCGGGCGCCGCTAACTCCCCGACCCGATGAAGTTGAGCGGGCATTGCGGGGAGCAGCACGATGGCATCGCCCAACGAAAAGGGGGCGCCGGAGCGCCCCCTGAACGTGTGCGATAGCGTTGGAAGCCTTAAGCTTCGTCGCCTTCCGGAGCGGCGGCCGCAGCTTCCGCTTCGACTTCTTCGCCATTGCCGGCTTCGAACTCACCAGCGGCGGCAGCAGCCTCCGCGGCTTCGTCTTCGAACATCGCGGCGATCACGTCGACGCCCGCGGCCTGCTGTTCGGCTTCATCCGGCGAGCGGGCGACGTTGACCTTGACCGTGACGGCGACTTCGGGGTGCAGCGCAACCTTGACGTCGAACACGCCGATCGTCTTGATCGGGCGTTCAAGCACGATCATCGACTTGGTCACGCCAGCGCCGTCGGCGTTGAGCGCGTCAACGATATCACGCACCGAAACCGAGCCATAGAGGTGGCCAGCGTTCGACGAGGCGCGGATCAGAACAACCGACCTGCCTTCGACATTGCCAGCGTGGCCCTCGGCCTCGCCGCGACGGGTGGCGTTGTCAGCCTCGATCTTGGCGCGATTGGCTTCGAACACCTTGCGGTTGGCATCGTTGGCGCGAAGCGCTTTCTTGTTCGGCAACAGATAGTTGCGGGCATAGCCGTCCTTGACGGAAACGACATCGCCGATGGTGCCGAGCTTCTCGATGCGTTCGAGGAGGATGATATCCATGATGTCTCTCCCCTTACTTCACGAGGTAGGGCAGCAGGCCCAGGTGGCGGGCACGCTTGATCGCCTGGCCCAGCTCGCGCTGCTTCTTGGCCGAAACAGCGGTGATACGGCTGGGAACAATCTTGCCACGCTCAGACATGTAGTTCTGGAGCAGGCGCGTGTCCTTGAAATCGATCTTGGGAGCGTTCTTGCCCGAGAACGGGCAGCTCTTGCGGCGGCGGAAAAATGCGCGGGCCATGACTTAGAACTCCTCGCGTTCGCGGCGCTTGGTGCGCTCGCG
>JAGWUU010000198.1 GCA_028868335.1 Sphingomonadales bacterium
GCGGGCGGTTCAAGGCCAACGCCGATGGTCAGCGCATAGCGCCACGGTGTCATGTCATCGACGCCGTCCCACTCGATCTTGACCGCCTGGCGTGTCTTGCCGGCAGCTCCGGCATATTTCTGGGCAAGCAGCATGTCGATCCGCGGCCACACCCCGCCGCGCGCCAACTGGCCCAGTTGCGCCATGCCCGCGGCGCCATCACCCTGGAATGACGCGCAGATCGATCGCAGCACCCGCCAATCGGCATCCTTGCGGGCTCCGCCCTGCACCGCGATTATCGGGCATATCCCGGTAATGTCCGCGGTAAAGGCATAGGCATCCATGGCGGCCTGGGTCAGGCCGGAGGTGTAGTTGTCGGCATCGACATCCTGCACCACGGCGCGCGCAGCTTCGCCCTCACCCATCCGCACCAGCAGTTCGGCCCGCATGGCGGCGAAATCCGCCGGGTTCATCTCTTCGGGAGCGTCAAGACGCGAAGCCAGCGCACGACGGAGAAGGATGTGCCCCCAACGGGAAACCAGCACGCCCTTGTTACGCTCGATTATGGCCTTGACCAGATCGACAGGCTGATGCGCCACCGACCCAGCAGGCAGCCCGCCCTCGCTCGATGCGAGCAGCCCGACCTGTTTCATTGATCGCCTTGCGGCGGCAGGCATGTCGAACTTGGGCTTGAGGCCAAGCAGTTCGTCAAGCTGGTCGGGCGACATCGCCTCGATCTCGCGAAGCGAGGGAATCTTCACCCCCGATGGCAAGGTCGAAACCTTTACCCCCCCCGACGCGGCCGCACTTCCGGGGATCGCCTGGACCACTGGCGAGGCCGTGGGATTGGGCGCCGGTGCGCTGCTCTTGGGCGCTGCCTTGGGCTTTTCAAATCCGGGTGGAAGCAGCGACTCAGGCGAATTCTGGGCGACGGCCCAGGCCGAACTAAGCGCCAGCAGCCCGCCGCCGACAAAGAGTGCGACCCGTTTCATCGACCGACCTCGGGCACCATGGCAGGCGCTGTCAGAGGGCGAACCGGCTCGACGCCGGCATCAAACCACGCCCAGGACAGCACGGCCGCGAGGACCAGACCCAGAAATGCAAGAGACAGCCTCCATTGCCTGCGCACACTCAATCCCACTCGCGACCTCTCAAACCCGCTACTTGCGTGTCCGGTTAGCGCATCTATAGGCGGGGCCGCAATGGAACTCGACAGTCCAACCCTCACTTCGACCGAAATCGAGGCGCTCGCGGCGCGGATCGACCGCCCTGTCGTACTCGTCGGAATGATGGGCGTCGGCAAATCGAGCGTCGGGCGCAAGCTGGCGAACCTGCTGCACATGCCCTTCATCGACGCCGACGAAGAGATCGAACGCGCAGCGCAAATGTCCATTCCCGAGATCTTCGAACAGTATGGCGAAGACTATTTCCGCAGCGGCGAACGGCGCGTGATCACCAGGCTGATTGACGGTGAGGGCAACCGCTGCGTGATCGCCACGGGCGGCGGTGCGTTCATCAACGCCGAAACCCGCGCACTGATTTGCGACCGTGCCATCGCGGTATGGCTCGACAGCGAGGTGGAGACACTGCTTGAACGGGTTGGTCGCAAGGACAACCGCCCCCTGCTCCGCCAAGGCGATCCCCGCGAAATTCTCACCCGCCTCAAGGCCGAGCGCGAACAGTTCTACAGTGAGGCGCCGATTCACGTACAAAGCACACCCGGGCCGCACGCACGGACCGTCTCCAAGGTGCTGAAAGGAATTGCCGCATGGCTGTGATCGCGGTCGATATAGCCGGAGCGCCCTATGAGGTGCGGGTCGGAACCGGGCTGCTGGCCTCGCTGGTCGAGCAATGCCGTGGCAAGTTGCGCAAGCGCCGCGTGCCGATCGTCACCGATGCACATGTGCACGCAGCCTGGGGGGCGGTTGTTGAAAATGCTTTGCACGAGGGCGGTCACGAAGCCGTCTGGCGCATCCTGCCACCGGGCGAAGGCACCAAGAGCTGGGAACAATTGTCCGCGACGGTCGACTGGCTGCTGGCTGAGGAAGTTGAGCGCGGCGACCATGTCATCGCGCTTGGCGGGGGAGTAATCGGCGATCTCACCGGTTTTGCCGCGGCAATTCTCAAGCGCGGCTGCAAGTTCATCCAGCTTCCCACCACCCTGCTTGCCCAGGTCGATTCGAGCGTTGGCGGCAAGACCGCGATCAATACCGCCGCGGGCAAGAATCTGGTCGGCGCCTTTCATCAGCCCTCGCTGGTGCTGGCGGACCTTGCGGTGCTCGATACCCTGCCCCGTCGCGAGTTGCTCGCCGGTTATGCAGAGGTGGTCAAATATGGGCTGATCGGCGATGCTGGATTCTTCGCCTGGTGCGACGCCAACGGCGATGCGATGATCGCGGGCGATCCGGGCCTGCGCGAATACGCTGTGGCGCACTCGGTCGCCGCCAAGGCTCGTATCGTCAAGGAGGATGAGCGCGAAACGACCGGGCTGCGCGCCCTGCTCAACCTCGGCCACACCTTCGGGCATGCGCTGGAGGCGCAGACCGGCTTTTCGGAGCGGCTGCTGCATGGTGAAGGCGTTGCCTTGGGAATGGTTCTGGCGGCGCGCTTTTCTGCCGAACGCGGCCTGCTGCCGCGCGCCAGCGCCGAGCACGTCGCCCGCCACGTCGCCGCGGTCGGCCTGCCGAACGAAATCTCCACACTTGGCCTCAACTGCGACAGCCAGACCCTTGCCGCGCATATGCTGCACGACAAGAAAATGGACGCAGGCACCCTGCCCTTTGTGCTGATGAAGGGAATCGGCGAAGCATTCCTGGCCAAAGACGTTGCACTAAGCGATGTGGCAAACTTCCTTGATGCCCAGCTTCGTCGCTGATCAACCGAACACGGCGATCGACTGCATCCCCACTGCCATGGCGACGCCATCGGCGTTCCACAACGCCATGTCCTGGCTGGAGCAGCCTTTCTCGGCATAGTTGCCGGTCGAGCGCAGCAGCCACCAGCCGTCGCGGGTTTCGGGCAGCGGCGTGAGCAGGTTGATCAGCCAGGTCATCGAACTGACCGGCACCGGCCCCGTCAGCGGCATCACTCCCGGAGGCAGCATGTCGGCGCAAAGCAGGAGCTGGACCATCGGATCGAGTCCGATGGTATCCTTGAGGCGCACCCACCAGCAAACCTCGGGTTTGCGCTCCGCTGACTGCGGCATCGCGAATCGCCGATCGAAATTGGGCGCGAAACCGGGACCGGCCCGCGCAGGCAATGGCGCTGCCTTGTCCGCCGGGATAATTCCTTCCGGCGCGGGAACATCGTGAAGGTGCAGCGCGCTCTGTTCCACTGGCCCCATGAAAACGAACGTCGCAGTGAGGCCAATGCCCGCCTCGCTGACAACTTCGGCACTGGCCCAGCTTGCGTTCTTGCCTCGGCGCAGGATCTGCGCACGCACCTCCACCTCACCCGAAAGCGGGCCGACAAAGCTGACCTGAGCAGAACGCAAAGGCGGTAGATCGGAAGCCAGGCCCCGTGCCGCTTCCAATGCGAGCGCTGCGGAAAACCCGCCATAGGTGGTACGCCCCTGCAACCACGCCTCGGGGATTGTGGTGGCGAACCCGCCCTCAATCGGGCGGATGGTTGACAGGGTTTCGGGCAAGCTCATCCACTTTCCATTGACGTAAACGGAAAGCAGGTCAACACTTGCCCGCCAAACGGCTGCCGCCCCTCGCGCCTGGTCAGGCGATTGGATCTTCAGTTCGACTTGGTGTTGAGCTTCTCGGCCAGCGAGGTGACGTTGTTGCCAGCAGCCATGCCGTTGGCCCGTGCCAGCGCCTGCTCTGCCTTCAACTCGTCATGCTCGGTGAAGATCCGTTCAAGCTCTCCGCGCCTTTCCAGCAGAAGATTGGCAATGCCGGGAGCAAGACTTTCGCCCTCGCCAATTCTGCCAAGCAGCATAGACAGATCGCTGACTGTTGCTTCCTCGGGCGACTTGAAGAAATGACCGCGGCTGTCGAAGAAACCGATACCTTTGTGCGCCATGGGACAACTCCCCCGTTTCGATCGCTTGCGACCTAAACGTCAGCGCGGATTCCGCGGATTCGGAACGGCTGCTCTATTGCGGCAAGCCTATACCGGGCCAGCGAGTCGCAATAGGGCAATTCATGGTTAATCCCCAACCGTTCATCGCATTGGCGTTGAAGCGTTGCAGCGGGGCCACTTCACCCCAGGCAATACGGCGACTCGGTTGAAGCGTTCACCGCCGCACAAAACAGGGGAAGCCGCGCTACTCCAGTTCCAGAATGATGGCATCGACGGCCAGGCTGTCGCCCGCCCTGGCGTTGACCTTCTTCACCGTCGCGCTCTTTTCGGCGCGGAGAATGTTCTCCATCTTCATCGCCTCGACCACGGCAAGCGGTTGTCCGGCCTCGACCTTGTCGCCCTCGGCCACGTTCAGCGAAACCAAGAGCCCCGGCATCGGGCAGATCAGGAACTTCGACAGGTCGGGCGGAACCTTCTCGATCATGTGCCGGGTCAAGTGCGCCACATTGGCGGGCAATATCTGGACCTGGTGGATCGCCCCGCGGGTGGTCATCTTGAGGCCGGTGCGGATCGGCTCGATCTTCACCCCATAGACCTCGCCCTCGATATGGGCTTCGACCAGCCGGTCGCCGGGGGTGTAGCTGCACCCCATGTCAACCAGTTCGCCGTCAACCAGGACGTCCTCTTCCAGCGCGACGGCAAAGGTATGCTCGCCGATCTTCACCGCCCAATCATAAGGCGGCTCCAGCGGACCATCGAGTTGCTGATCGACCTGCCGAGCCCGGTCAGCACGCGCGGTGGCGATGAACCCGGCGATCGCGGCAAGGTGTGACTTGACCCGCGGCGATGTCGCCGCGCCGCTGAACCCATCGGGATATTCCTCGGCGATGAAACCGGTAGTCAACTCGCCCGAGCGGAAACGCGGGTGCTGCATGATCGCGCTGACGAAGTCGATGTTGTGGCCCAGCCCCTCGATTTCGAAAGCGTCCAACGCAGCGATCTGCTTGTCCGCCGCTTCGTCGCGGGTTTCGCCCCAGGTGATCAGCTTGGCGATCATCGGGTCGTAGAACATCGACACTTCGCCGCCTTCATAGACCCCGTCGTCAACCCGCACGCCCTCGACCCCGCGGCGGCCGTTTCCGTCCTCGTCCTCGGTCCAGCCTTCGACCGGCGGCTGATAGCGCACCAGTCGCCCGGTGCTGGGCAGGAACCCGCGGTAAGGATCTTCGGCATAGACGCGGTTCTCGATCGACCAGCCTTCGATCTTGACGTCCTTCTGCGCGAAGCCGAGTTTCTCGCCAGCCGCGACGCGGATCATCTGCTCGACCAGATCGATCCCGGTGATCGCCTCGGTCACCGGATGCTCGACCTGAAGCCGGGTGTTCATTTCGAGAAAGTAGAAGCTCTCGCCGCTGGGATCGGCGCCGCTGACGATCAGCTCGACCGTCCCCGCGCTGTAGTACCCCACGGCCTTGGCCAACGCGACGCACTGCTCGCCCATCGCCTTGCGCATCTTTGGGGTGACGAACGGCGACGGCGCTTCCTCGACCACCTTCTGGTGGCGGCGCTGGATCGAGCATTCGCGCTCGTTGAGGTAGAGCACGTTGCCGTGCTTGTCGCCGAGGATCTGGATCTCGATGTGGCGCGGGTTGAGGATGAACTTCTCGATGAACACGCGGTCGTCGCCGAACGAGTTCAGGCCCTCGCGCTTCACGCTCTCGAAGCCCTCGCGCACGTCCTTCTCGGTATAGGCCAGGCGCATGCCCTTGCCGCCGCCACCGGCCGAGGCCTTCATCATCACCGGATAGCCGATCTCGTTCGAGATACGCACCGCATGCTCGGTATCCTCGATCTCGCCGACGAAGCCGGGGACGACGTTGACCCCCGCTTCCTTGGCCAGCTTCTTGGACTCGATCTTGTCGCCCATCGCGGCAATGGCGTTCACCGGGGGCCCGATG
>JAGWUU010000199.1 GCA_028868335.1 Sphingomonadales bacterium
CAATCCGTTCAGCGAGGATCCTTGTGGGAAGCTGTAGCCGATCTGGGCATCGAGTTGCTTGTCCGCCAGGATCATCGGGGTGCCAAGGTTGGTCCATAGTGAAACCACCTCGCCCTTGAACGATGAACGATACCGGTAGCTTGCGCGGGCCTGGAAGCCGTCCTTCTCAAAATAGCCGGTCAGGTTGTACACCCATTCCGAAAAACCGGGCAGGATGCCGACCTGGGACGAAGCGGCGCGCCGCAGCTTGTAGTCGCTGTAAGCCGCGCTGGCGTTGATTCCGAAACCATCGAGCGCGGAACTCAGCTTGCTCAGCTCGAACGCACCTGAAACCTCGATGCCGTCAACCCAGCCGCCCGGACCGTTAGCTGGCGCAGAAAGCTGGCCGATTGGACTGACGGTGACGTACGAAGGAATATTCGCAGCCGATGCAGGCGGCGTGAAGCCCGAAAAATCGACCGGCAACAACTGCGAGTAGATGTAGTTGTCCAACGCCATGTAGAAGGCGTTGACGCTCACGTAGGTCGCCTTGCCGCCATACCATTCCCAGGCCACGTTTACTTCGGTGGCTCGCCAGGGTTCAAGTTTTGGATTGCCGCCGCTCGCAGACCATGGGTGGACAACCTGACCAGGACTGCAGCCCGGGCTGCCCGCGCAGACGTTGCTGTCGAAGCCTGGCGTCAGGTTGGCGCGCATGTCATCCATACGCGGTCGAGCCATGACCCTTGCCACCGCCAGGCGGAAGCGGTGCCCTCCGTTCACGTCGACGAACAGGTTCATGCTCGGCAACCAATCGGTGTAGGAGTCGGTTACGTCGACATTGCCGAGCGCGATCGGCGATACCAGCGGATTGATCCGAAGGCCGGTCGAATTCTGCTTCTGGTGAACCACCTGCAAGCCAATGTTGCCGTGCAGGTTGCCTTCGTCGATGGTCAGCTTGGCACGACCGGTGATGATGTCTTCCTTGATGCCCCACGACTTGTCGAAGTGGTTCGCATCCTGAAGCTGGATCTGATCGTAGTAAGTGCCCAGCGCGCCGGGGACGTTGAACGCCAGGGTATTGAGCGATCCGGCAAAGCTGAGCGAAGTCGGGGCGATCAGGTAGGACGAGCCGACCGGAACCTGCGCGCGGTCGTTCTTGAGGAACAGGTCCAGTTCGTCGACGGTCTTGGTCTTCTTGCGGTGGGTGTAGTTCACGCCCACGTCGAGCTTGCTGAAAAAGCCGCCCAGTTCGCGAGACAGGCCCACGTCCATCCCGTAAAGGTCTTCCTTGATGTGCGGCGACTTGAGCAACCCGTCGTGGCCCCACCCGCCCCACGGAGCCTTGTCGCCCAGTGAAACTTTGGTCGCGTCGGCATAGTTCAGACCAAAGCCGGTGAACTGTGGGAAGCCGTCGATCGGGACGGTATAGTTGTAACCGTCCATAACCCTGGTCTGGTATGGCCCGACGCCATAGCCCTCGTAAGTTTCGATGTAGGTTTCGTTGCGCTTGTTGCTCGAATAGCTGAGATCGGCGACCAGCGTGGTCTTGTCGTCGAACTTGAATTCGCCATTCCACCCGGCAGCGAACAGTTCGTCATCGCGGGTGTTGAAGTCGTTGCGAAGGATCGGCACCGCGTTCTGGAAATGCCCCGACGTTCCGAACGAATTTGCGCCTATCTTCGTCGCCTGGGTGTTGCTGAAAGTGCCGCTGTCAGCCCATTGATCGGAGAACCACATGGCCCCGCGGCTGACGGTCTTCTGCTTGAAGCGCGAATAATACAGGTCAAGCGTCGAGTGAATGGAATCGCTGGGTTTCCATTCCAGCGTACCCATCACGCCGTGGCGGCGATCCCGGCTGTTGTTGGCCAGTGCTTCCTGCCCTGAAAGCAGATAGGTCGGCCCGCCGTAGTTGTCGTAAAACCAGTTCTTGGTGTGATTGGTGTGGCTCGCCGCATCAAGATAGGCATAGCCGATCGCCCAGCCCAGCGTGCCATCGGCGTTCTGGTCGATGTAGCTGATCGAGCCGCGCCCACCCCACTTCGAGAAATCGTGGTTGCGGCCGCCGCCTTCATCCATCTGGCCGCGCACGTTCATGGCGATCGCGCGCTTCCCATAGGCGAGCGGGCGGATGGTACGCAGGTCGACCGTGCCGGCAAGGCCCATTCCCGAAACGTCGGCGTCTGGCGACTTGTAAACCACCACCGACGAAAGGAGCTCAGACGGATACTGGTCAAACTCGACAGCGCGGTTGTAGCCCGAACTGGCCTGCTGACGACCGTTGAGCAGCACCGTGGAGAAGTCCGGCGAGAACCCGCGAACCGAAATGATGTTGGCGCGCCCCCCAGTACGCTGTGCGGCGAGGCCGGGCAGGCGAGCGATCGATTCCGCGATCGAGACATCGGGCAGCTTGCCGATCTCTTCCGCCGAAACCGCCTCAACGATGCTGGCTTCTTTCTTCTTGATGTTGAGCGAGTTGGCGATGGAGTAGCGGATGCCTGAGACGACGATCTCGCCAGTGTCGGTGCCGGCCGCGTCTGCCGGCGCCGCGTTCTGCGCCCAGGCCGCTTGTGGCATCACCGCGGCAAGTACGAGTGCCGATGCGGTCCCGCTGGCAAGCCTTGCGAATTGCGACACCCGATTCGTTCGTGCAGACTTGTCCCTCAGCGCCATTCGATCCCCTCCGTTTTCGCCGGTTTCCCGCGCCCTGACATCGCTCCGTTCGAGAGATGCCGTCGCCACCATTTTTGGAAGCGCTTCCAATTTATGACGCAAGTAACCCCTTCCGTCAAGCGGGTGGGTGATCGACGCGCTTTGGTGGTGGCCGCGGGGTGTCAGACGGTAGTGGATTCGCGCACGACCAGATCGTGCTGCACGAGTTCCCGCCCGGTCTGCGCTTCGGCTGAATCGGCCGCCCGCGCGACCAACAGTTCAACGGCGCGCGCGCCCATGCGGCGCAACGGCTGGTGGATCGTGGTCAGCGGCGGCCAGACGATTTCGGACACGGGGGTATCGTCGAACCCGGTAATCGCTATGTCTTGCGGTATGGCCAGGCCCGCCTTGTGCGCGGCAAGCAGGGCGCCCGCGGCCATGTCGTCGTTGGCGCAGACCAGCGCGGTAACGGCCCCGCCCCGCGACAACAGTTCCTGCGCACAATCGAGGCCGGAGCGGAAGGTGAAGTTGCCCCGCGTGGCGCGAACTTGCCCTTCACCCATTCCAGCCTCTTCAAGCGCTTTCAGGAAACCTTCGTAGCGTCCTTCGGCTGAAAGGTGCCCCTTGATACCCTTGATATATCCAAAGGAGCGGTGCCCGAGAGAGAGGAGATGCCGGGCAATATCGTGACCGGCACGGTGTTCGTCGATCCCGACCGTCATCACAAGCCGTTCTGCCTCCGGACCACCGGCGACGCAAATGACTGCGACACCGCGATCCCGCAATGCGGCGAGCAGCGCCAGGTCATCGGCGAAGGGCGGCGTCAGGATCACGCCGTCACCCAGATCATCGCACACCCGCTCGACAATGTCAGCGGCAGCGCCCGGATCATTCTGGTTTACGACATGGGTGATCAACTGCGCACCACGCTGCGCCGCCATCCGCGTTGCCCCCAGTTCCAGCGCCGATGCAAAGTACGAGTTCGGCTCGCTGTCGAAATCGGACGCATGGACCAGCACGATCCGCACGGTCTTCCGCCCGGCCAGGTTGCGAGCCTGCTGGTTGACCCGATAGCCCAGCTCATCGACCGCGCGCATCACCTTTTCGCGGACGACGGCGCGGACGTTGGGCTGATCGTTGAGCACCCGCGAAACCGTTGTGCGGGCAACGCCGGCCCGACTGGCCACGTCGTCGATGGTTGGGCGGTTCACGGTCTGGCGTCGAATTCGGGGCGGCTCATCGCTGTCGATTGTTGCAAGTCCGTCCGCGCTTGGCAAGCTTGACGACAGGTTGGCGACAGCTTCAAGTCGGTGGTAGGGAGTGGACATCTCCCGGCCAAGCCGCTCCGGTTTGCGGTGACGCGCGCATTATCGCTTTCGTCGCTGCGCCGCTTGCGCCATTAGGTCGACGAAAAGGGGACGGACACATGGCCGGCAGCGAGACGAGCGACAAGAGCGGACTGCAACAGGTTGACTGGTCCGCGCTGCCCCACGGCGGCGACCTGTTCGGCGAAATGCAGCTTGCCAGCGAAGCGGTTCCATCGTCGACGACCGGCACGCTGCCCGCCTTGTGGCCGGGGCTGGCCATGTGCGGCGTGGGCGCCGCCGCTGCGGCTTGGCTGTCCGATCACTATGGTTTTCCGATCATCCTTCTTGGCCTGCTGGTGGGGCTTTCGCTCAACTTCGTCTCGCAGGACCTCCGCACCCATCGCGGCCTCGATTTCGCTGCTCGAACCTGCCTCAGGATCGGGATCGTCGTACTCGGCTTCCAGGTTACAATCGCCCAGATCGTGGCGCTGGGGCTGGCCCCCTTTGGCGCGCTGCTGGTAGTGATGGCGGTGACGTTCGCGGCCGGTATGGTCGGCGCGCGGCTGGGCGGACAATCGCGCTACGCCGGGATGCTGGCGGGCGGGGCGACCGCGATCTGCGGGGCGAGCGCGGCGCTGGCGCTCTACGGCGTGATCGGCAAGGATCGCCTGAGCCAGGCCCAGTTCGCGCTGACACTGGTTGGCATCTCGCTCGCCAGCGCCTTTGCCATGTCGGTCTATCCTGCCCTCGCTGGCGAGCTGGGGCTGAACCATGGTCAGGCGGGCTTCCTGATCGGCGCCTCCATCCACGACGTCGCCCAGGCGATCGGCGGCGGCTATGCCTTTTCCGATGCCGCGGGCAGCTATGCCACCATCGTCAAGCTCGCTCGCGTAGCGTTGCTGGCGCCGGTTGTGGCCCTCGTCAGCCTGACGATCGGGCAGGCCGGAGCCGCTGCCGACCAGCCGCTTTGGCGCCGCCTTGCCATGCCATGGTTCATCGTCGCCTTTCTCGTCACGGTGGTGGTGAACAGCACGATCGTCGTTCCCGCGATGATCAGCCATGCGGCGCTGATCGCGTCAAAGGCGCTGCTGCTTCTGGCGGTGACGGCCACCGCCATGCGCAGCCGCATGGACCTGCTGCTGCAGATGGGCTGGCGCGCCGCCGTGCCCGTGGTGACGGCTACCCTGGCGAGCTTTGCGACCTCGCTGGGCTTTGCGCTTCTGCTGATCTAGAGGCGGACGCGGCTGGGTATAGGTGTCCGCACATAAATTGATATTTTTAAATATGTTACGGACAATAAGGTGACACTTCACCGTGTTTTGGTGTCACCTTGAAATCGGGCGATCCGATCGCTCGACGAACGCCTACAGGCATTCCTGCGTGTAGGACAGACCCTAGATCACGAAATCGAGCACCGCAGGCATCGGCGTCCGGCGTCGGTGCGTGACCATGGTTTCATGCAGCACGGAAACCTGCCGACTCCCGGTCTTGACGAACAGGAACGGCAGCAGGCCGTGAACCAGGCAGGCGATGCCACCCGCGATCATGCGCAGGCCAAAGCTGGACGCGACGCCAAGATGCTCGGCATAGCTTTCGCCGACGCTGGCGGGATGCTCGGTAAACAGTCGGACGGGATCCATGCATCGCTCTCCTTGTTCACTAAGGAATATACGCAACGATACGCGATTTCATCACTTATTTCATAGACCAATGACCAATATGTGATTATTTTATCCCATATATGAGCGATAATCTGCAATTTGATACGATTGATTGGAACATCCTCGCCGTCCTTCAGGACGATGCGTCACTCGCGGTGCACGAGGTGGGAGAGCGGGTTGGCCTTTCGAGCAATGCCTGCTGGCGGCGGATCAGGCGGCTGGAAGACAGCGGCGTGATCGCCCGCCGTGTCGCCCTGCTCGATCCCGAGAAGCTGGGCCTTGCGACAACGGTGTTCGTCGCGATCCGCACCCAGCGCCATGATCCGCAATGGCTC
>JAGWUU010000200.1 GCA_028868335.1 Sphingomonadales bacterium
AGGCCCTTGGGGCAGACGTTGGCGCAGTTCATGATGGTGTGGCAGCGATAGAGGCGGAAGGGATCTTCCAGCTCGTCGAGCCGCTCGCCGGTCATCTCGTCGCGGCTGTCGGCCAGCCAGCGATAGGCCTGGAGCAGGATCGCCGGGCCGAGGAACTTGTCGCTGTTCCACCAGTAGCTCGGACACGAAGTGCTGCAGCAGGCGCACAGGATGCATTCGTAGAGCCCATCGAGCTTCTCGCGCTGCTCGGGGCTTTGCAACCGCTCCTTGCCCGAGGGCGTGGTGCTGACGGTTTGCAGCCACGGGCGGATCGAGGCGTACTGCGCGTAGAAATGGGTGAAATCGGGAACGAGGTCCTTGATTACGTCCATGTGCGGCAGCGGGGTGATGCGAACTCCGCCCTTCAGGTCCTCGATCGCGGTGGTGCAGGCAAGGCCATTGCGACCGTTCATGTTCATCGCACAGGAACCGCAGATCCCTTCGCGGCATGACCGGCGGAAGGTAAGGGTCGGATCCATCTCCGACTTAATCTTGATCAGCGCGTCCAGCACCATCGGCCCGCAGTTGTCGAGATCAATCTCGAAGGTGTCATAGCGGGGGTTCTCGCCGCTGTCGGGGTCGTAGCGATAGACGGTGAAGGCCTTCACTCGGTTGGCGCCGGTGGCGGCAAATTTGCGGCCCTTGCCGGTGATCTTGCTGTTCGCGGGAAGAGTGAAAGTCGCCATGTCGTTCCCTGTCGCTAACCGAGGCTGCGTGCCGCCTTGCGGCTCTCTCTAGCGATTCGGTGCCTCGGGGCAAGGTCAGAACGTGGAAAAATGCGAATGCGCCAGGCGGCCTTGGCGCACCACCGTCCAATGGTTCGGAGGGCACTCGAGCCGGACGGGAAAAACTGCGCCGCCCCGGACCGCGTCCGAACGCCTATCCGCCAAGAACGTGCCGCAATTGCACCAGCGAGATTGCGACGGTCAATCCCAGCACCGCGCAGGCCAGAACGCCCATGATGAGGAGCACGGTGCAGCCCAGGCGATACCAAAGCCGGTTTGGTCCGCCGAGGGCGGAATCTATCCCGAAAAAGAGGTTGGAGGGTTGCGACCCGATCGGATTCATCGCCAGCAAGGGCGTGGTAGAAACCCCGGCACCCTCCGGTTCGGCCTGCTGCGCTTCTGCCCCGTCGTGCTGAAGATGGATCGACTTACCTGTAACCGAATTACTGGTCGGAATTGTAAGAACGACGGTGCTTGTCCGGCGATAAAGCCTGGCGATCTGGCTGCGCGGCATGCCGCCAAGACGCTGCCGGATCACCTCGATCCGCTGGTTTACCGCCGATTCGGAAATACCTAATTTTCGGGCTATTTCCTTGCTGGTCATACCCTCGGAAACAAGGGCAAGAACTTCGCGCTGCTTGTCGGTCAGCGCGTTGAGGGCGACTGTCTGTTCGATGATGTCATCCATGGCGCACGCGCGATAGTCTTGCCCTTGGCTGGCAGCAAATACATTTGTCGATCAGGCGATTGTCGCGCGGCCAACCCGCATTCATTTTTTCCAAGCCTTCCCCAAGCCGCTGTTTACGTGCAGCATCGCGGCAGCCTGGACGAGGAAGGAGAAGAGGATGAGCGGCGAAAGCTGGTACGAGCGGCACATTGTTCCGCGCCTCATTCGCTGTGCCTGCGGCGCGCCTGCGATCATGGCGCTGCGCCAACGGGTCGTTCCCCTGGCCGCGGGCCGGGTGTTTGAAATCGGCTGCGGGGGCGGCATCAACCAGGCCTTCTACGATCCGGCGCGAATCACGTCCTATTGTGGCATGGACCCATCTGCCAAGGGCCTTGCCTATGCTCGCGATGCGGCAGCGGCGAAGGGCTGGACTGCTGACATTCGCGAGGGGGTGGGGGAGGCGATTCCCTTTCCGGACGCCAGCTTCGATTGCGTGGTCTGCACCTTTACCCTCTGTTCGGTGGCTGATCAGCGCGGGACGCTGGACGAGCTGCGCCGCGTTCTCAAGCCCGGGGGGCGGCTGCTCTATGCCGAGCACGGCAGGGCTCCCGATGCGGGTGTCGCCAGATGGCAGGACCGAATCGAACCGGTGTGGAAGCGGCTGGCGGGCGGTTGCCACCTGACCCGCCCGATCAGCGCGGCGATCGCCGATGCCGGTTTCGAAACGCGCGAATTGGGGCGGCGCTATGTCCCGAAAACGCCGCGCTTCGCAGGATGGGTCGAATGGGGCGAGGCCGTGCGGTGATCAGAAGGACCGCACTTCGCCGACCTTGAGGATCCAGGCATTGGCCTCGCCATATTGCTGCTCGAGCGCTGCCCGGCGAAACCGCGCAGGTGCCTCGAACGGATCTTCGGGGGTCAGCATGATACTGCCCCAATGCATTCCGATCGCCACGCGAGCGCGGATGTCGCGGGCGATCTGGACGGCTTCCTCCGGCGTGGCATGGCTGGATTCCATGATGATCCGCGGCTCGTAGGCGCCAATCCCGATAAGCGCGACATCGAAGGGTCCGGCTCGTTCGCCGATTTCCCGAAAGACCTCGCCATAGCCGGTGTCGCCGCCAAACCAGACCTTCCTGTCACCGCCTGCGATCGCCATCGAGGCCCACAGGGTCTGGTCGCGATCGAACGGTCCCCGCCCGGAAAAGTGGACAGCGGGAAGGGCAGTGACGGCTACGCCGTCAACCGACCAATCCTGCCACCAGTCGAGTTCGGTTATCCGGACATAGCCCTGGCGGCGCAGCAGCGTCCCGACGCCGAGCGGGCAAACAACCGGTGTCTCCGCGCGCCAGCGATAGGACTGCAACGCACGGGTATCGATGTGATCGTAGTGGTTGTGGCTGATGACGATGAGATCGAGCCGGGGCAGTTCCTCGGCAGGCAGCGCGGGCGATAGAAAACGTTTGGGACCAAAACCGAACGGACCGGCCGCGGCTGACAGAAACGGATCGGTGAGGATCAGCTTGCCCCTAAGCTTCAGGGCGAAGCAGGCGTGCCCCAGCCAGCAAAGCTGTCCATCGGCCAGGGCCGCAAGATCGGGCTTGCCGGGAAGGGCAAGATCGGCGGGCAGCGGCGGCAGTTTCGCCACCCGCATGTCCCACAGCAGGAACTTCATGAAATCGCGCAATCGTGCCCGGCGCGGCGGGCTTCCCGGTGGATTGCGAAACCCCCCGCCCGGCCGGTGATGCGCGGGAAGCGCGGCTGGCTGGGCAGGGGGATCGCTCATTCAGTAAGCGGGACTATTCGCCGAAGGTTCGTTGCCACCAACCGCGACGGGCCTTGCCTTCGTCGGCGGGTTCCGCCGATCCGGTTTCCGCCTCGGCAGGAACCGGCTCTTCGGTCACCGTTTCGGCTTCGACCTTTTTCTTGCGGGTCCGCTTGGCCTTGGGCGCATCGACCGGGGCGGGCTCGGCAACCGGCGCGACATCGGCCGAAGTTACCTCGGCTTCAATTTCGGCTTCGGGCTCCGCTTCCGCCTTCTTCTTGCGGGTCCGCTTGGGCTTGGCCGGGGGCTCCGGCGTCTCCGCAACCACTTCCGGCGCGGCGGGAGCGGCCACGACAGCCTCGTCCGCGTCGGCCTTCTTCCTGCGGGTGCGCTTGGGCTTGACGGGAGCTTCCTCCGCCGCGGGCTCTGCGTGGTCAGCAGCGCCTTCGGCTAGCGCTTCAACCGGAGCATCGCCCTCGGATGCGGCTTCCTCGCCAGCGTCCTCGCCGCCCTCGCCGCGACCGCGACCGCCGCGCCGGCGACGTCCGCGCCGACGGCGCTTGCGCGGTGCCTCGCCATCTTCGGCTCCTTCGCCGCGTTCGGCTTCCTCGGCATTTTCGTCGCCGTCATCTTCGACTGCGTCAGCATCTTCGTTGGTATCGCGCGATTCGCCGCGCTCCTCGCGGTCACGCCCGCCGCGGCGACGGCGCTTGCGGCGGCGCTTGCCCTGGCCTTCACCCTCGTCGCCACGCTCGTCGCGTTCTTCGGCCTGTTCCTCGAAATCGTCGTCCTCGATGTCGAGGTCGTCTTCTTCCTCGATCGCGATCGGCTCGAAGCGGGGGGTGAACTCGGGACGTGGCCCCGACGAGCCGACGCGCATCTTGGCGCCTTCGTTTTCGCCCTCCGGCAGAACTTCCACGCGCACGCCGTAACGCTCCTCGATCTCGCCGAGATCGCCGCGCTTGGCATTGAGCAGATAGACCGCCGCTTCGGTGCTGGCATACAGCGAGATGATCGAGCCACGCCCCTTCGCAGCCTCGTCCTCGATCAGGCGCAGCGCGGACAGGCCCGCGCTCGACGCGGTGCGGACCAGTCCGGTGCCGTCGCAATGCGGGCAGCTTCGCGTGGTTGCCTCAAGCACGCCGGTACGCAGGCGCTGGCGGCTCATTTCCATCAGGCCGAAGCTTGAAATCCGGCCGACCTGGATGCGCGCGCGGTCATTCTTGAGCGCATCCTTCATCGCCTTTTCGATCTTCCGGACGTTGGAGTTGTACTCCATGTCGATGAAGTCGATCACGACGAGGCCTGCCATGTCGCGCAGGCGAAGCTGGCGGGCGATTTCGCGCGCCGCTTCAAGATTGGTGTTGAGCGCGGTCGCCTCGATCCCGTGTTCCTTGGTCGAGCGGCCCGAGTTGATGTCGATCGAAACCAGCGCTTCGGTCGGGTTGATGACGATGTAGCCGCCGCTCTTGAGCTGGACCACCGGATCGTACATCGCGCTGAGCTGGTCCTCGGCGCCATAGCGCTGGAACAGCGGCACGGGGTCGGCATACTGCTTCACCCGCTTGGCGTGGCTGGGCATCAACAGCTTCATGAAATCACGCGCGGCGCGGTAGCCGTACTCGCCCTCGACCACCACGTCCTCGATGTCGCGGTTGTAGATGTCGCGGATCGCGCGCTTGATGAGATCGCTGTCCGAATGGATCAGGGCCGGGGCCGTGCTCTTGAGCGTGGTGTCGCGGATCCCGTCCCACAGGCGGGCGAGGTAGTCGAAGTCGCGCTTGATCTCGGTCTTGGTGCGCTGCAGCCCGGCGGTGCGGACGATGCAACCCATCGACTTGGGCAGATCGAGTTCGGCGATGATCGACTTCAGGCGCTTGCGATCGGCGGCTGAGCTGATCTTGCGGCTGATGCCGCCACCGTGGCTCGAATTGGGCATCAGGACGCAGTAACGCCCGGCGAGGCTGAGGTAGGTGGTCAGCGCCGCACCCTTGTTCCCGCGCTCTTCCTTGACGACCTGGACCAGCAGCACCTGACGGCGCTGGATCACATCCTGGATCTTGTAGCGACGGCGCAGCGCCATGCGCTTGGCGCGCAGTTCGTCGGCTTCCTTGGCGTGACCGCGGTTGCCGCCCTGGCGACGCCGTCCGCGACCGCGCCGACGATTATCGCCGTTGCCTTCGCTTTCGCCCTCGTTGGCTTCTTCGCTGTCGTGATCGAAACCGTTCTCGACGTGGCCATCCTCGATTGTGGCGACCTCGTCCTTTTCGTCGGTATCGACCTCGGTTACGCCGCCGAAATCGTCGTCGTGGTCGTGCGCTGTTCCGGCCATGTCATCGGCCAGAGCCTCGCCCAGCTCATCGTCGCCGATGAAATCCTCTTCGCCTTCGGCAATGGCGCGAAGCGCAGCCTCTTCCTCGGCGTGGGCTGCTTCTTCGGCGAGCAGCGCCTCGCGGTCTTCCTTGGGGATCTGGTAGTAATCGGGGTGGATTTCGCTGAAGGCCAGGAAGCCATGGCGATTGCCGCCGAAGTCGACGAACGCCGCCTGAAGCGACGGTTCGACCCGGGTTACCTTGGCAAGATAGATGTTGCCCTTGATCTGCTTGTGATCGGCGGATTCGAAATCGAACTCTTCAATCCGGTTGCCCTTGAGCACCGCCACCCGGGTTTCTTCCTGGTGGCGCGCATCGATTAGCATGCGC
>JAGWUU010000201.1 GCA_028868335.1 Sphingomonadales bacterium
TGGTCGATCATGTAGGCCGGATCGAACCCGTTCCGCGGGTTGAGTTCGGCCTCGACCAGTTCGTTGAACACCAGAAAGAGCTGATGCGGGTTGATCGATCCCGAATCCAGATCGTCGTCGCCGTACTTGCTGTCGTTGAAGTGAAAGCCGCCCAGCTTTCCGAAACGATGGAGCCGCGCGACGATCTGCTCGATGTTGACGTTCGGCGCGTGATGGCCAAGGTCGACCAGGCATTTCGCCTTGGGGCCGAGTTCCTGCGCCGCGAGGATCGACGAACCCCAATCCGAAATCACGGTCGAATAGAAGGCCGGCTCGAACATCTTGTGCTCGAGCAGCATCCGCCAATCATCCGGCAGCGCGGCATAGACCTGGCTCGCGGCCTCGAGATAGCGGTCAAGGCTGCGCGCGAAATCCTGCTGGCCGGGGAAGTTGGTGCCGTCCCCCACCCACACGGTCAGGTCGCGACTGCCCAGCTTTTGGCCGATCTCGATGCATTCGATGTTGTGCTCCACCGCCTGCTGCCGGGTCGCCTCGATCGTCGAGGAAAGCGAGCCGGTGTTGTACGAATGGGCCTGCCCCGGCTGGTCCTGAAAGGTGTTCGAATTGACCGCGTCGAAGCCCAGGCCAAGGCTGGCCGCCTCCTCACGCAAGGCCGCATAATCGCTGACCTTGTCCCAGGGGAAGTGCGGGCTGACGCGCGGAGTGAGACGGCTGAGCTGGTTGATCACCGCGCAGTCTTCCAGCTTTTCGTGGATATTGGTCGGTTCCCCTGCAATCGGGAACTTGGCGAAGCGGGTACCGCCGCGCCCGGCGCCCCAGCTTGGCACCGCGACCGAGAACGCGGCGACCCGATCCTTGACCGCATCGATCGCGATCCCGCCGCGTTCGAGCTTGCGACCCAGTGCAGCATAGTCCTCATCGAGCGCATCCATGTCACGGGCGTTGGCTTCGGCGATCAGGTCGGCGGACAGGGGCAGATTGCTGGACATGAAACTCACTTCCTGAAGGCGGGCTTGAGGAAGCCCTGCATGGAAAGCCACGCGACGAACTGGTCAATCACGCCGGTGGTGGTGGTTCCGGGAATACCAAGGCCGAAGCCGTGGTCGCCCGTCTGGTAGCCGTGGATCTCGACCGGGCGCTTGGCCGCAAGCCAGACCCCCGCGATCGGGAAGCCCTTGGACGGGAACAGGCTGTCATTGAGCGCGATCGCATCGAACAGCGGCGGAGCCTCGGCGGTAATCGCCTCGGCGTCTTGCGGGCCATAGATGTAGCCGACGAAATCGGGGCGATCGGCAGCGGGGGCATCAAGCGCCACCCGCCGCGCGGTCATCGCTCCCGCCGAAAAACCGATGATCCCGACCCTCGCCGGATCGACATGCCACTTGGCAGCATTGGCGCGGACCAGCGCAATCGCGGCACGGGCGTCGGCGGGGGCGAAGCTCTGCTTGAGTAGCGCCCCGTTCATCGGACTGCCGATCTCTTTCATCATCATGCCCTGCGTAAAGCGCATCGCTTCGGCTTCGTCCCTCGGGGTGGCGATAAGGCGGTATTTGAGGACGAAGGCGGTGATGCCCCGGTTAGCCAGCGCGCGCGCGACCCGCCAGCCTTCATGGTCCATCGCCAGCATCATGAAGGCCCCGCCCGGCGCGACCACCACCGCCGCGCCATTGGCCTTGCCTTTGGCCGGAAACACCGGCGTCAGCGTCGGATAAGTGACGTTCCGCACCGCGTAGCTGCCGCCAAACTGGACCCAGTTCTCACCGGTCGGTGAACCGGGATTTGCCGCACCGTAAAGCGGGATCGCGCCGGGCTCAGCCGGAGCGCTTGCCGGAACCGCCTGCGGCATCTGCGCCGGCAGCGGAGCAGCAAGGCCGAGCATCGCGATGGCAAACAGGGTGGTCTTCTTCAGCATTCCCGTCCTCTCCGGTTCCCCCTCCTCTCAAGGGAGGTGGTTTCACTGTTTAGCGCACAAACGCCTGGGCGTTGCCCGCATCGACGTTGATCATGTTGCCGGTCGACTTTGCCGAGGCCTCGCTGGCCAGCCAATAGGCGGCTTCGGCGATGTCCTCGGGCAGCACGTCGCGTTTCAGCATCGAGCGCTGGCGGTAGTGTTCTTCCAGCTCTGCACCCGGATCGATCCCGTGGGTTCCGGCGCGCTCCTTGCGCCAGTCGCCGTCCCATATCCGGCTGCCGCGGATCACGGCATCGGGATTGACCACGTTGACGCGGATGCCATCGGGCGCGCCTTCCAGCGCGAGGCAGCGGGCAAGGTGGTTGGCCGCAGCCTTGGCGCTGGCATAGGCCGAAGCCCCGGCTGCGGCGGCAACCGCGTTCTTCGAGCCGATGAACACCACGCTGGTCCCGCCCTGTTCCTTCATCGCCTTCAGGAGCGGCCAGGCCACGCGAGCCGTCAGGAAATAGCCTTTGGCGAGAACGTCGTAGTTGCGATCCCACAGCTCTACCGTCGTTTCCTCGATCGGTGCGGAGCTGGCGATCCCGGCGTTGGCGACCAGCACATCAAGCCCGCCGAACTCGCGCGCGCAAGCCGCGAAGGCGGCGGAAACCTGCGCCTCGTCGGTGACGTCGCAGGTCGCGGCACGAACCACGTCCTTGCCGAACTGCCTGGCAAAGCCCGCACGAACTTCTTCAACGGCATCGCCGTCACGGTCGGCCAGCATCACGCAAGCGCCCTCGCCCAGCAGCCGTGCCGCGGTCGCCGCGCCAATCCCGCCCGCGCCGCCGGTGACCAGCGCGATCCGCCCGGCCATTGGCTTTGGCGCGGGCATCCGCTGAAGCTTGGCTTCCTCGAGCAGCCAGTATTCGATGTCGAAAGCCTCCTGCTCGTCGAGCGCGATATAATGACCGATCGCCTCGGCACCGCGCATCACATTGATTGCGTTGCCATAGAACTCGCCTGCCAGCCGCGCGGTGGTCTTGTCGGTCGCAAAAGTGATCCTCCCGACTCCCGGCACAAGCACCACGACCGGGTTGGGATCGCGCATCGCCGGGGAATTTGGCCGCTTGCAGCGCTCATAATAGGCGGCATAGAGATCGCGGTAGGCGGCGATCTTCTCAGCCAGATAGGCGTCATCCTGCAGCCGCGCCGGATCGAGCACGAGGGGCGCGATCTTGGTGCGCAGGAAGTGATCGGGGCACGAGGTGCCGAGCGCGGCGAGCCGCTCAAGCTCCGCCGAATTGACGAATTCCATCGCCTCGGCATCGTCGGACCAGTGGCCCAACTTGCGCCGCGCGCCGGTCATCTGCCCGCGCAGGCGCGGCATCAGGTCTGCGGCGATGGCGGCGCGATCGGGGGAGGAAGTCGCGATCGCGCCGCCAAAAGCCGGCTTCTCGGCCAGCTTGCCATTCAGATAGTTCGCCGCATCGGCAATCAGCCCGACGGTGTGTTCGTAGCAGGTCCGCGCGCTGTCGGCCCAGCAGATGATCCCGTGGCCCGCCAGCATCACGCCTTCGACGTGCGGGTTGGCCGCAACGTAATCGCGCAGCATCACGCCCAGAGTGTAGCCGGGGCGCTTCCATCCCAGCCAGCCGATCTTGCCGCCCCAGATCTCGCGAGTCGCCGCCTCGCCGCCGGAGCTTGCCGCCAGCGCGATGATCGCGTCAGGATGAACATGGTCAACGTGAGCAAAGGGCAGCAGCGAGTGCAGCGGGGTGTCGATGCTCGCCGCGCGGGCGTTCAAGTTGAAGGTGCAGTGCGGCAGGAAGCCGACCATCTTGTCGTCATCATCCGGGCCGGAATAATGCGATTCCAGCGCCAGCAGCTTGTTCTGGTAGAGCGTCGCGAAGCCGTCCAGCTTCATCGAGCCGATGTCCCCGCCCGAGCCCTTGACCCACAGCACCTTGACGCTCTGCCCGGTCAACGGGTCCATTTCGCTGAGCTTGGCCGAGGTATTGCCGCCGCCAAAGTTGGTCACGGTCAGATCACTGCCAAGCAGGTTCGAGCGGTAGAGCAGCAGCTCTGCCGGAGAGAGCGTGGCGGCGACCGAGTCGTCCCAGCGGCTGGCGGGCACTGCAAAGGGCAGCGCGGCGGCGGAAATCGGGGTCTGGGCGTTCATGGCATCCCTTGGCTTTGACATCGCGGTTGACTCGCGTTTGACCCCGTGTAGCGATTTTGCTGGAAATGATCAATTACGATTGATAATGATTGTTTGAACGACAGCGGGAGAGCATCGAGTGCCTGAGGGCGCAACCATCGTCATCGATATCGGCAAGACGCTGAGCAAGGTTTCGCTGTGGTCGAAAGACGGGCGCTGCCTCGACAAGGTGACACGCCCGAACGAAGCACAGGCCGCGCGGCCCTATGTCCCGCTCGATACCGCCGCCACGGTCGACTGGGTGATCGAGGCGCTGGCCCGGTACGCCGATCATCCGGTTGAAACGATAGTCCCGGTTGCCCACGGCGCGGCGGTCGCCGGGATTCGCCGCGGCGTCCTGGCCTTCGTCTCGCCCGACTACGAATGGGAGATGCCGGCCGAGCAGTTGGCAGCATACCGGGCGGGGCGCGATCCCTTCGCAGTCACCGGATCGCCCGCCCTTCCCGCCGGGCTGAACCTGGGGGCGCAATTGCATTTCCTTGAAGGCGAAGGCGGGTTCGAGGGCGTGACGCTGATGCCCTACGCCCAATACTGGGCCTGGCTGCTGACCGGCGTGGCGACCAGCGAAGTGACCAGCCTGGGCTGCCATTCCGACCTGTGGGCTCCGGGCGAAGGCGACTTTTCACCCATGGCCAAGGCGCGCGGCTGGGCACAGAAGTTCGCACCGCTGGTTCGCGCCGGGGACGTGGTCGGCACACTGCTGCCCGAGCTGGCCAGGCAGACCGGGCTTTCCCCCACCGTCCGCGTGCTGGCAGGGCTGCACGATTCAAACGCCGCGCTGCTCGCCGCGCGTGGCTTTCCGGAAATCGCCCGCAACGAAGCGACCGTGCTATCGACCGGGACCTGGTTCATTGCGATGCGACTGCCCGCCGCGCCGGTCGATCTGGCTGCACTGCCCGAGGCGCGCGATTGTCTGGTCAATGTCGACGCCTATAGCCAGCCGGTGCCCTCGGCCCGGTTCATGGGCGGACGCGAGATAGAAAGCGTGATCGAGATCGACACCCGCCGTGTCGACATCAAGCCCGACCAGCCCGCCCTGCTCGCGGCCGTGCCGCAGGTGATCGCGGATGGGGTTATGATGCTGCCGACGCTTGCGCCGGGCAACGGGCCGTTTCCCAATCGGATCGGCGGCTGGGTGAACCAGCCCGCGGGCTGGTTCGCCCGCCGCTCCGCGATGTGCCTCTATGCCGCGCTGCTAGCAGATTGCTCGCTCGATCTGATCGGCAGCGGCGAGCGCCTGCTGGTCGAAGGCCGCTTCGCCGAGGCCGAGGTATTTGTCCGCGCGCTCGCCGCGCTGCGTCCTGAAACGGCGGTCTATACCGCCAACGCCCACAACGACGTCTCATTCGGGGCGCTGCGGCTGATCGACCCCGGCCTGCGCCCGCAAGGCGAGCTGGTTCGCGTCGCCCCGCTCGAACAGGATTTGACCGCATACAAGGCCCGCTGGGCCGCATTGGTGGAGAATGCACGATGACCACTGCGACGCAGGGCAAGGACAATTGGCGCGATACGATCCTGGCGGGTCTGGCCAACTATATCGACGCCGGATCGATCGTCGCCGCTTCGGTCGCGCTCAAGCCCTGGCAGGACAGCTTCGGTCTGTCGGAGAGCTTTCTGGGCGTGCTTGGCGCGTTTGGCCCCAACGCGATCGGGGCGGGGGTCGGTGCGCTGATCGGCGGACGGCTGTGCGACCGGCTGGGGCGCAAGAAGATCTACCAGTGGGACATGCTGGTCTACGCGGTGGG
>JAGWUU010000202.1 GCA_028868335.1 Sphingomonadales bacterium
CTTCGACAGGCAGAGGATGTCGGGCACGACCCCCGCCTGCTCGCAGGCAAGCAGTGTGCCGGTGCGGCCCCAGGCGGTCATCACCTCATCGGCGATGAACAGAACGCCGTGCCGCGCGCAGATCGCCCGCATCCCGGCAAGGACATTTGGAGAGTAGATCAGCATCCCACCCGCGCCCAATACCAGCGGTTCGACGATGAATGCGGCGGCATCGCCCGCCGCGCAGGCCCGTTCGAGCGCGTCGAGACTGGCCTGTTCCACGCCCTCGGCGGGAAAGGGGATCGTCTCGACGTCGAACAGCAGCGGCGCATAGGGCCGGTTGAACACGCCGCGGGCGCCGACTGACATGCCGCCGATGGTGTCGCCGTGGTAGCTGTGCTCAAGCACGAGAATGCGGTGACGCGCCTCCCCGCGATGGGCGAAGGTGCCAAGCGCCATCTTGAGAGCCACCTCAACGCTGGTCGAACCGCTGTCGGAGAAGAACACATGGTCGAGCGGGCGCGGCATGATCCGCACCAGTTCGGCCGCAAGATCCTCGGCGGGCTGGTGGGTCCAACCGGCGAAGATCAACTGGTCGAGCTTCTCGGTCTGCGCCCGGATCGCCGCCATCAGCCGGGGATGGCAGTGGCCATGGGTCGTGACCCACCACGACGAGATCGCGTCGATCACACGCCGTCCGTCGGCGGTGAACAGCGCGGCGCCCTCGGCATGGCTCACCAGCGGAATCGGCTCCTCGAGCCCATGCTGGTGAAAGGGGTGCCAGACCGGGGAGGTCACAGCAAATCCGTGCGGATGTGCGCGGCAAAGGCGGCCGCGAGTGTTTCCGCTGTCAGCGGGTCGAGATGGGGGAGGCAACCGAGGTGCCGCACCTCGCCAAGGCGGACGATCGCCGCCTCGCTCTCCGGGTTGGCTTCACCGACGAAGGCAACGCCGTGGATGGTCAGTCCGCGTACCCGCAGGGCTTCGATCGACAGCAGGCTGTGATTGATCGTCCCCAGCGCAGTCCGGGCGACGACGATCACCGGCAGGCCCCACATCGCGAAGAGGTCCGCCGCGAGCAGATTGTCGGCAAAGGGCACCAGCACTCCGCCCGCGCCCTCGACGACCAGTGGCTCCTCGCCGGACGGAAGGGAAAGCCGCGACGGCTCGATCGTCACGCCGTCGAGCCGCGCCGCCTGATGCGGCGAGCAGGGCGTGCGGAGTGCATAGGCCTCCGGCAGCACCTGCGCCCGGCCGCCCGACAGCTCGGCAACGCGCTGCGAATCGGTTTCGCCGTCCATCCCCGCCTGGACCGGCTTCCAGTATCGTCCGCCGAGATGGCCGGCGAGGCCCGCGGCGAACACAGTCTTGCCTACGTCGGTGTCGGTTCCGGTCACGACATAGCGGTGCATCGGCGTGTCTCGGTCAATTCGCCCAGCAGGTCGGCAAGCGCGACGATCTGGTCCGCGCTGACATTGTTGGTGATGGTGATGCGCAGGCGCGACGTGCCGACGGGCACGGTGGGAGGACGAATCCCGCGGACGTCGAACCCTGCGGCCTGAACCTGCCCGGCCAGGGCCATCGTCCTGGCGTCGTCGCCGATGACCAGCGGCAGGATCTGTGTTCCCGTCACGGTCGCGCCGAGCGGGGCGAATACCTTCGCCGCCAGAGCGACGCGCTGCCACAGGGCGTCGCGCAAATCCGGCGCGCTGCTTGTCAACCGGAGCGAGGCGCGCACCACCGCGGCCATGAGCGGCGAGGGCGCGGTCGAAAAGATGAAGCCCCGGCCGCGGTTGATGAGGAAATCGGCCACCACCGCCGGGCCGCAAACCAGCGCACCTTCCGCCCCCAGCGCCTTGCCGCAGGTTCGCAGGGTGACGACGTTGCCCCTGCCTTCCAGATGAGCGGCAAGGCCGCGCCCCTCCGCCCCGAACACCCCGGTAGCGTGAGCCTCGTCGACCAACAGCACTGCGTCGTGACGGTCTGCGACCGCCATCAGCCCATCAAGCGGCGCCATGTCGCCGTCCATCGAATAGAGGCTTTCGACCGCGAGCCAGACCTTCCCTGTCCCGCCGCGTTTGCGCCATTGCTCGATGGCGCCGTCAAAAGCGTCAGCGCAATTGTGCGCAACGGCGATCCGCTCGGCCCGCCCTATCCGCAGGCCTTCGTGAACGCTGGCGTGAACCAGCTCGTCGTGGACCACCAGATCGCCGCGTTGCGGCAAGGTTGAGAACAACACTTCGTTTGCGGCGAACCCGCTTGAAAAGAACAGCGCCCGTTCGCAGCCGAAGAATGCCGCCGCTTCCGCTTCCAGCGCCTCATGCTCGCTGTGGTTGCCCCGCAACAGCCGCGATCCGCCCGAACCAGCAGGCACCCCGCGATCGAGCGCATCGCGCACGGCGTCGGCCAGAAGGGGCGAGCGCGACAGGCCAAGGTAATCGTTCGAGCTGAAATCCAGCCCCGCCTGCGCCGCAAGCATTCTCCGTCGCGACGCGCGGGACAGGTCAGCCAGGTCGGCGTGCTGGGCTGCGAATGCCATGCCCTCCTACTCCGCCACCTCCATCGCGCGCATGGGTTCTTCGCCCTGCAATGGCACGATGCCGAGCCGCGCGAACAGGTCCGCATCGCGATCGTCGCCCGCATTCGGCGTGGTCAGGAGCTTGGCGCCGGTGAAGATCGAATTGGCCCCTGCAAGAAACGCCAGGGCCTGTCCCGAATCCGACATCGATTCGCGCCCTGCGGATAGGCGGACCATGCTCGCCGGCATGGTTATCCGCGCGACGGCCACGGTACGAACGAACTCGATCTCATCGATCCGGGCGAGCGGTGTGCCTTCCAGCATGTCGCCCAGCACCGTCCCCTTGACGGGAACCAGTCCGTTGATCGGCACACTTTCGGGATGCCGCGGCAGGGTGGCGAGCGCATGAATAAAGCCGATGCGATCGCTGCGCGTTTCCCCCATGCCCACGATGCCGCCGCAGCACACGTTGATCCCCGCCCCGCGCACATGATCGAGTGTATCGAGCCGGTCCTGAAAGGTGCGGGTGGTGATGACCTTTGAGTAGTTTTCCGGGCTCGTGTCGATGTTGTGATTATAATAGTCGAGCCCCGCCTCCTTGAGCTGACCGGCCTGCTCCTCGGTCAACATGCCCAGCGTCATGCAGGTTTCCATGCCCATGGCGCTCACGCCCGCGATCATCTGGACGAGCGCAGGCATGTCGCGGTCCTTGGGGTTGCGCCAGGCCGCACCCATGCAGAAGCGCTGCGAGCCCGCCGCACTTGCCTCCGCCGCACTGACCAGCACGGCATCGACATCCATCAGCTTTTCCGCCTTCACCCCGCTTTCGGCCGACGCCGACTGGCTGCAATAGCCGCAATCCTCGGGGCAACCGCCGGTCTTGATGGAGAGCAGCGTGCACATCTGCACCTCGCTGCTGGGGTGGTGGGCGCGATGCGCGGTTTGCGCCTGAAACATCAGTTCGTCGAACGGCAGATCGAACAATGCGGTGATCTGAGCCCGCGTCCAATCAGTGCGTGGTGCCAGGGATTGCGTAGCTTCCACTTTCAACTCCCGTATTATCGATATAATCGCCCGACAGGGGCAAGCCGCGGCGCACTTATGAGGAAAACAATGGACACGTCATCCAGAATCGCGATCGATTATCGATAATGGAAGATCTCGCCTGCCTTCGTACCGGCGACGGACTCGTTGACCGGATTGCCGAGACGCTGATCCAGCGGATCCTGCGCGGCGAGATGCCGCCCGGCGAACGCCTCCACCAGGATGGACTGGCCGCCGCATTCGCGGTCAGCCAGGGCACGATCAGGGAAGCCTTTCGCCGGATCGAGGCGCTCAAGCTTGCCGAAAGCCTGCCCCGACGGGGAGTGCGGGTCGCACCGCTGAATGCCGATGGCGAGCGGGAAATCGCGGTGATGCGCGCTTCGCTGGAAACGCTGGCGGTTCGCAGCACCGTGGGTCCGGTGAACAAGGCACGCCTCAAGGAGATCGAAGCGATCCTGCGACAAGGCGATGCCGCCGAGGATCTGTTCGAATCCGAAGCATCGAACCGCGCCTTTCACGTCGCGCTGGCGACGCAATGCCGAATGCCGCGCCTGACAGCGATCATCGCAGAGTTGAACCTCGCCTATTCGCGCCATGTTTTCGCGTCGGCGGCCGATCGGCCATGGAAGCCGCGTTACAACTTCGATCACTGGCGCATTTTTGAAACATATGCGGCAGGAAACTACGACCAGTCCGCTACCCTTCTCGCCCGGCACGTCCGGTCCGTGGACAGGATTTCGCACGCCGGGTGACGGGCAACCATTGACGTTCCCACACCCCGGAATTGCGCACTGCCTGCCGGTTGATCCGCCGGAAATACTGGATTGCCGCCCCGCTTGCCCGACCCCGCACCCCCCCTCGTCGCGCCTCCTGCCCAACTTGATCGCAATCAATGATCACCATTTATCTACTGCTAATAGATTTCGCAAACAGCAGGAGATGAAGATGTCTGACGATATAGGCGCGACCGCGCAAAAACCACGTTACGGTGCCCCTTTGGCATCACTGAGCCCAAGCCAGATCGCCGCGATCCGAAGCTTGCCGAGCAACCGCGATGTCAAGCCGCCCGTCATTCACGAGCGCCGCCCGGTCGGCAATTTCGTGTCCGATGCCTATTGGTCGAGGGAGCGCGAGACGATCTTCCGCAACAAGCCTGTCGCGGTCATTCCATCAGCAGCATTGCCCGATCCCGGATCGGTGCTTGCCCACGACGGCTATGGCATTCCCCTGCTGATTACCCGCGACAGGCATGGCACGGCCCGGATTTTCCTCAATGCCTGCACCCACAAGGGGGCGATGCTGGTAGAGGATTGCGCGGTCAAGAAATGGAGCACGGTGAGCTGCCCGTTCCATGCCTGGACCTTCGGCCTCGACGGCCGCCTGATCGGCGTCCCGCGCGAAGAAACACTGTGCGATTTCGACAAGAAGAGCCGCCCCTTGGCCGAGCTGCCCTGCCATGAAACCGGCGGCATCATCTGGGGCATTCTCAATCCCCGCGCCGACGCCGATTTCTCCCTGGTGTCCGACCAGATAACCGACGACCTGACCCATCTCGGCCTGACCTCATGGACCAGGTACGGCTATCGTCGATTCGAGGTCGACGCCAACTGGAAGCTGGTGATGGAGCCCTTCCTTGAAGGCTATCATGTGCAACGCCTGCACATCAATTCGATCGGGCCGCAGGGCCTCGACTTCTTCGACGACATCGTTCCCCTGGTAGAGCGCTTCGGATCGCACATCCGGCAAATTTCGGGCCGCGGCAAATACCAGCCCGACGTGCTTGACGACCCGGCCGTAAACATCCGCAGCGTGGTGACGATCGTTTACAACCTGTTCCCCAATACCGTCGTGATCACCAGCCCCTATTACATCAGCGTGATGATCCTGATGCCCACGGCGACCGGCAAAACCAACGTCGACTACTACATGCTGACCGAGACAGCCCCGGACAACCCGAAGGCGGAGGAACTTTATGCCAGGTCCTTTGCCGTGATCCAGGACGTGTTCGGCAACGAGGACTTCAAGGCGTCCGAAACCTGCCAGCGCGGACTGGAGACGGGCGCGATACCCGACGTGATCTACACCGGCATGGAGGAAGCGATTCCCCGCTTCTACGAAGGCATCGAGGCGATCATGGACGAAGCGCTCGAGGCAGCCGAGTAGCAGTCGAAATCAAGCTCCAGCGGACGACTGAGCCGCTCGCATCGCCCGCTGGCGACGCGAGCGGCCGTTCGTTTGCGCGTGCCTGTCCGGCCACGCGCCTGGCGT
>JAGWUU010000203.1 GCA_028868335.1 Sphingomonadales bacterium
GCGCGGGCTGCCGGGTCGGCAACATGGAGATGATGCAGTTCCACCCGACCTGCCTCTACAACCTCGAGGTCAAGAACTTCCTGATTACCGAGGCGGTGCGCGGCGAAGGCGGGCGATTGATCAACCCCAAGACCGGACACCGCTACATGCCCGATTATGACGAGCGCGCCGAACTGGCCCCGCGCGACATTGTCGCGCGCGCCAACGATGCCGAGATCAAGCGCGACGGGCTCGATTTCGTCCACCTCGATATCAGCCACCAGCCGCCCGAATTCGTGCGCGAGCATTTCCCCAACATCTACGAGAAGTTGCTGGGCCTGGGCATCGACATGACGCGGCAGCCGATCCCGGTGGTCCCGGCGCAACACTACACCTGCGGCGGGATCGTGATCGACCTTGATGGCCGCACCGACCTGCCGGGCCTTTACGCGGCCGGTGAATGCACCGAAAGCGGGCTTCACGGCGCCAACCGCCTCGCCTCCAATTCGCTGCTCGAATGCTTCGTTTTCGGCGAGGCCGCGGCGCGCGACATCCTCTCCCGCTGGGACAGTTTCGATGCGCCTCCGCCGGTCCGCGCGTGGGACGAAAGCCGCGTCACCAATTCCGACGAGGAAGTGGTGATCAAGCAGAACTGGACCGAAATCCGCCGCTTCATGTGGAACTACGTCGGCATCGTGCGGACCACCAAGCGGCTTGAACGCGCCAAGCATCGCATCCAGTTGCTCACCGACGAGATCGAGGAATACTACGCCCATTTCCGTGTTTCGACCGACCTGATCGAACTCAGGAACCTGCTGCAATGCGCCGACCTGATCGTGCGCTCGGCGCTCGCGCGCCACGAAAGCCGGGGGCTGCACTACACGCTGGACTATCCCGGAATGCTGGCCGTAGCGAGGGATACGGTGCTGGTGCCATAGCTGTTGCTGCAATGACGCGAAGGTGCAACAATTCCGTCGTAGTGATTGAAGCCAAATGACTGATAGCGAACAAGACCCGACCGAAGCGGCCCGTGCGGCGATCAGCGCCAGCATGGCGCAGGAGCGCGTGATTGCGGCCCAAACCGGGTTGTTCACCGCGGCAGAGGCGATGATGGCGCGCGGCGCGGTGAAAGAGCTTGAGGCACTGATCGCCGGGGCCGCGCCCGACGATGCCGAACGCCTGCGCGAACACCTTGGCCTGCCGCCCTCGGCCGTGCCGCTGCGCCGGACCAGCGATGAGCTGGCGCCGGGGTGGAAAGACGGCGGCTATCCCTACAAGTACAAGATGCTGCGCCAGGACTACGAGCGCGAGAAGTTCCTGCTCCAGGCGGAACTGCTCAAGCTGCAGACCTGGATCAAGGATACCGGCGCGCGGGTGGTGATCGTGTTCGAGGGGCGCGATGCGGCCGGCAAGGGCGGGACGATCAAGCGCTTCATGGAGCATTTGAACCCGCGCGGCGCGCGCGTGGTGGCGCTCGAAAAGCCCAGCGATGTCGAACGCGGCCAGTGGTATTTCCAGCGCTATGTCGGGCACCTGCCGACCAAGGGCGAGATCGTGCTGTTCGACCGCAGTTGGTACAACCGCGCCGGGGTCGAACACGTCATGGGCTTTTGTACGCCCGAGGAATACGACGAGTTCCTGCGCGAGGCGCCCGAGTTTGAACGCAACCTGGTGCGCAGCGGCATCCACCTGATCAAGTTCTGGTTCTCGGTCAGCCGCGAGGAGCAGCTCCGCCGCTTCACCGAGCGCAAGATCCACCCGCTCAAGCAATGGAAGCTCAGCCAGGTCGACGTCGCCAGCCTCGACAAGTGGGACGACTACACCGCCGCCAAGGAGGAGATGTTCCGCGCCACCGACACCGACCTGTGCCCGTGGACCGTGATCAAGAGCGACGACAAGAAGCGCGCCCGTCTCAACGCGATGCGCTTCGTGCTTGACAGCCTGCCCTACGAAGGGCGCAGCGACCACGTGGTCGGCACGGTCGATCCGCTGCTGGTCGGGCGGGCGAGCAAGATCTTCGAACGCGGCGAACAGGCGATCCCTTCAGCCCGCGACGAATGATCGCACTTGCCAACGGCGCCAGCGCGCGCCAGCTTCGCGTGAAACGTCACGGGGAGCAACCATGCCGAGCGTCCATGCCAACGGAATTGACATTGCCTATGAAGCCCATGGCGATCCGGCCAATCCGCCACTGCTGCTGATCATGGGCCTTGGCGCGCAGTTGACGCTGTGGCCGATCGAACTGGTGGAGGCGCTGGTGACGCGCGGCTATTACGTCATCCGCCACGACAACCGTGACATCGGCCTCTCCACCAAGTTCACCGACCATGCCGTGCCCAACGTGCGCCGGGTGGCGCTGATGCGGCTGTTCGGCCTGCGCGCGCGCCTGCCCTATCGCCTTACCGAGATGGCTGACGACGCGGTTGCGCTGCTCGATGCGTTGGGGATCGCCAAGGCCCATGTCGTCGGCGCCTCGATGGGCGGGATGATCGCGCAACTGGTGGCGATCGGCTTTCCCGAGCGCGTCCTGTCGCTGACCTCGATCATGTCGACCACCGGCAACCCGCGCCTGCCGCGCTCCCGGCCCGAGGCGCTGGCCGCGCTGATGGATCGCCCGCCGGCGGGTGCCTCGTTCGACGAAATCCTGCCCTTTGGCCTGCGCATATCTCGCGCGATTGGCAGCCCCGGCTATCCGGCGGACGAGACGCGGCTGAAAGAGCGGATGGAGCGAGATTACAAGCGTAGCTTCCACCCCACCGGCGCGGGCCGCCAGCTTGCCGCGATCATCGACGATGGCGACCGGCGCAAGCGGCTGCGCGGCGTCAGGGTGCCGACGCTGGTGATCCACGGGGTCGACGATCCGCTGGTCCCGGTCGAGGGCGGACGCGACACCGCCGCGGCGATCCCCGGCGCGAAGCTGCTCGAAGTGCCCGGCATGGGCCATGACCTGCCGATGGAACTGGTCGACCAGATTGCCGACGCGATCGCCGGGATCGCGCGGTAGGGCGTTCGCCCCGCTGTTCTAAAAGTGCCAGCCCATGTGCCGGCCGATGAACAGCAGCACCATCGCCCCGATGATCGACGAGATGCATCCGGCGCGGTTGAAGCCGTCACCCACGTTTCCGCGGCTGGCCACCAGCCCGGCGAGCAACGAACCGCCAACGCCAAGCAGGGCGGTCATCCCAAGCCCCATGTCGATGACGCCGGGGTAGAACAAGCGCGCAAGCGCGCCGATGATCAATCCGCTGATGATGGCACCGATAATGTTGAACATGGGTCCTGCCCTTCCGTGATTTGCCCGCAGAAGAGATAGACGGTGTGTTGGTGTAATCAAGCGGCAGGGCAGGGAAATTTGTAAGGTCCGCAACCCCGACGAGGAAACAAAATTTCCAACCCCGATTCTATCCGTGTCAACGCCCTGACGGCGCTGTCCACGGGCAAAAATTTTTTCACAGATTCACTTTGACTCTTGCGCTGCCCACCAGTGGCGGAATTCCCGCGCGTCGCTGCAATGCGCCATCGGTCCAGTCGAGTTGCCGCTGCGTCAAAGAGGGTTAGCGGCAGATTTACCCTCTTGCGTGCGAGTCCGCTGAGGCACAATAGATAGTGGTCCGGCACGTCTGGGGGCTCAAGACTTAGATTCATTCGTACCACGCCACCGGCGCGGCGAGGGGATTTGCAAGTCGCGAAATCCCTGACGCCAGGGATCGGTCGGGGGATTGAATGGGGATAAGTTTTTCTCGTTTCGTTCTCATCGGGCTGGTAGGATCGGTGGCAACCCGCCGATTCGAACACATGTGGAACATCGCGAAAGCCTGAGGGCAACGCGCAGCGAATCGGGACAGGGGGCAGAACGTGGATTTCAGGAACGGAGACGAGCCGGGCATGGCCGAGGTTGATGCAGCGCTGGACGATTCGGCCACTCTCACCGCGACGCCCGCGGCGCGCAGCACGAAGGAGGCGGGCGATGGCCCGGCAATGAAGATGGCGGACAAGACCGATGCGGGATCGGCGGACCTGGTCGACACGCTGGGCGCGCAGGCGCTCGCCGGTGCCCTGGGTGAAATGGCCAAGGCCGCGACGACGCCGACCAGCGACAGCAAGGCGATCCACGACCGCCGTTTCGAGATCGAGGTCGATCATGCCCGCGACGCGCTGCTGACCGATTTCGGCAAGGAAACGCTCGACGACCGCTATCTGCTGCCCGGCGAACGCTATCAGGACCTGTTCGCCCGCGTCGCCGCCGCCTATGCCGACGATGAAGGCCACGCCCAGCGGCTCTACGACTATGTCTCGAAGCTGTGGTTCATGCCCGCCACCCCGGTGCTGTCGAACGGCGGCACCAACCGCGGCCTGCCGATCTCGTGTTATCTGAACTCGGTCGCCGACAGCCTGGAAGGGATCGTCGGCACCTGGAACGAGAACGTCTGGCTGGCCAGCCGGGGCGGCGGGATCGGCACCTATTGGGGCAATGTGCGCGGGATCGGCGAGCCGGTCGGCCTCAACGGCAAGACCAGCGGGATCATCCCCTTCGTCCGGGTGATGGACAGCCTGACCCTGGCAATTTCACAGGGTTCTCTGCGCCGCGGCTCGGCCGCCTGCTACCTCGACATCTCGCACCCCGAGATCGAGGAGTTTCTCGAAATCCGCAAGCCCTCGGGCGATTTCAACCGCAAGGCGCTGAACCTCCACCACGGCGTCCTGCTCACCGACGAGTTCATGGAAGCGGTGCGTGACGGGGCCGAGTTCAGCTTGCGCTCGCCCAAGGATGGCTCGGTGCGCGGTACGGTCGATGCGCGCGCGCTGTTCCAGAAGCTGGTCGAAACCCGGCTGGCGACGGGCGAGCCCTACATCGTCTTCAACGACACCGTGAACCGGATGATGCCCAAGCATCACCGCGACCTCGGCCTCAAGGTCTCGACATCGAACCTGTGCAGCGAAATCACCCTGCCCACCGGCAAGGACCACCTTGGCAACGATCGCACCGCGGTGTGCTGCCTGTCCTCGCTCAACCTCGAAACCTGGGAAGAGTGGAACGGCGACGAACGCTTCATCGAGGACGTGCTGCGCTTCCTCGACAACGTGCTGCAGGACTATATCGACCGCGCCCCGGACGAGATGGCCCGCGCCAAGTATTCCGCCGCGCGCGAACGCTCGGTCGGCATGGGGGTGATGGGCTTCCACTCCTATCTCCAGAAGAAGGGCGTCGCCTTTGAGAGCGCGATGGCCAAGGCGCTGAACATGAAGATGTTCAAGCACGTCGCAGCCAAGGCGGACGAAGCCAGCCTGCTGCTCGCGCAGGAACGTGGCGCCTGCCCTGATGCCGCCGACATGGGCGTCATGCAGCGCTTTTCGTGCAAGATGGCGATCGCGCCGACCGCCTCGATCAGCATCATCTGCGGCGGCACCAGCGCCTGCATCGAGCCGATCCCGGCCAACATCTACACCCACAAGACGCTGTCGGGCAGCTTCGTGGTCAAGAACCCCTATCTCGAGGCGCTGCTGCAGGCCAAGGCCAAGGATACCACCGCGGTGTGGAACTCGATCCTCGAGCATGGCGGTTCGGTCCAGCACCTCGATTTCCTCTCGCCCGAGGAAAAGGCGGTCTACAAGACCAGCTTCGAGATCGACCAGCGCTGGCTGCTCGAATTCGCGGCCGATCGCACCCCGTACATCGACCAGGCGCAGAGCCTCAACCTCTACATCCCCGCCGATGTCGAGAAGTGGGACCTGATGCAGCTGCACTTCCAGGCTTGGGAAAAGGGCATCAAGAGCCTCTATTACCTGCGCTCGAAGTCGGTCCAGCGCGCCGGGTTCGCCGG
>JAGWUU010000204.1 GCA_028868335.1 Sphingomonadales bacterium
GGCTCGTCCAGGCGCTACCATCCTTTGCCTAACAGTCTGGGAGTTTCAAAAATGGGCGGTGTGCTGCTGGCACTTGTGGGCATGGTGTTCATTTTTCTGCTGATGGGCGTGCGGGTCGTCCGTCAGGGCTATGTCTATACTATCGAACGGCTGGGCAAATACACGCTGGCGGCCACTCCCGGACTTCACCTGATCATTCCCTTCGTCGACCGCGTTGGGCGCAAGGTCAACATGATGGAGCAGGTGCTCGACATCCCGGGGCAGGAGATCATCACCAAGGACAACGCGATGGTCGGGGTCGACGCGGTGGTGTTCTTCCAGGTGCTCGATGCGGGCAAGGCCGCCTATGAGGTCGCCAACCTCTATGTCGCGATCATGCAGCTCACCACCACCAATCTGCGCACGGTGATGGGCTCGATGGATCTCGACGAGACGCTGTCGAAGCGCGATGAGATCAACGCCAAGCTGCTGGTGGTCGTCGATCATGCCACCGCGCCGTGGGGGGTCAAGATCACCCGGGTCGAGATCAAGGATATCCGCCCGCCCGCCGACATCTCCAACGCGATGGCCCGCCAGATGAAAGCCGAGCGTGAGAAACGCGCCCAGATCCTTGAGGCGGAAGGCCTCAAGAGCGCGGAGATCCTGCGCGCCGAAGGCCAGAAGCAGGCCCAGATCCTTGAAGCGGAGGGCCGCAAGGAAGCCGCCTTCCGCGATGCCGAGGCGCGCGAACGCTCCGCCGCCGCCGAGGCCCAGGCGACCAAGGTGGTGTCCGAGGCGATCGCCGGATCGGGCAGCCAGGCGCTCAACTACTTCGTCGCGCAGAAGTACACCGACGCGGTTGCGGCCTTCGCCACTTCGCCCAATGCCAAGACCATCCTGTTCCCGGTCGAAGCGACCCAGCTGATCGGCACGGTCGGCGGGATCGGCGAGCTGGTCCGCGACGCGCTGGGCGACAAGGGTTCGGTCAAATGAGCGGCCTGATGGGCGGCGTTGCCCCGCATTGGCTGTGGCTGGGCCTTGGGCTGGTGCTGGCGATTGGCGAGATGGTCATTCCCGGCGTGTTCCTGATCTGGCTGGCGGGCGCGGCGCTGGCCACAGGGCTCGCCGCCTGGATCCTGCCGATCGGCCTGCCGCTACAGGTGGTGCTGTTCGCGCTGCTGGCGATCGTCTCGGTCTTTGTCGGGCGCAACTGGCTGGCGAAGAACCCTGTCGAACCGGCCGATCCCCTGATGAACGACCGCGGTGCCCGCGCGATCGGTGAAATCGTCGTAGTAACCGAGGCGCTCCGTCCGGGCAGCGGCCGGGTGCGGCTGGGCGACAGCGACTGGCTGGCGCGCGGACCCGATGCCGAAACGGGCACGCGCATGCGGGTTAGCGGACATGACGGCGCGACCCTGATTGTCGAACACCTGCATTGACCGCGTCAGTGCGCGCGCGCCTCTGCATCCATGCGCTGGCGCGCGCGCGCCGCACCGGCTTGGGTCAGGCACGGACGGACGATGCGCCATTGGCCGTCCGATAATGCGATCTGTTCGATCAGCGAACGGCTGATCAGGCGGAGCGTCTGCCCGGGCTTCCCGCCTTCAGTCTTGCGATAGGAGATCGCCAGCACCGCGCTCGGTTCCACAGGATTGCGGGTCATCGGTCCCCCGGCGAAGGGCAGGTCCGTTCCCGGGCGCAGCGGCACGAAGATAACCTTGGCGTCGGCGGGAATGGGTGCGATCCGGTCCGCCCGCTTCAGATAGGCACCGAAATAGCGCTGCTCGAGCGTGTCCGGGCAGGCGGCGGAAGCCGGATGGTCAAGCGCGGTCAACATCTGTCCACCGTTCGCCCTGCCTGCCATCGCCGCGCGATAGGCCGCGACCAGGCGGCGCTGCGCCGGGCTCGCTGGACGGAGCACGGGGTTGTCATAATCAAGGTGCAGCGAACCGATCGTCTCGGTTTCGGCCAAGGCGGCAGGGGAACCCAGCCCAAGGGCCAGAACAAGCACGATTGCGGGAAAATTGTAACGCATCAGCCAGTTCCTTTGGACGGAGGGCGTCCCGCAGCACGATCCTAGGCTGTAAAGATAGCCTTATCGCCTGCCATGCTTGGGCCAGGGCAGGCCGGGTGTGCCTTGCCGCGGCACGGTGAGAGGGCCATATCCTTCTCGCAAGCGAAATGTCTCTGGGGAATTGCCATGACCGACAAGCCCGACCTGACCGAAGCCGAATGGCGCGAGCGACTGAGCCCCGAGCAGTACCATGTGCTGCGCGAACACGGGACCGAACGCGCCTTCACCGGCAAGTACGAGAAGAACAAGGCCACCGGCGTCTATATGTGCGCGGGCTGCGGGGCGCCGCTGTTCGCCTCGGCGACCAAGTACGATTCCGGTTCGGGCTGGCCCAGCTATACCGCGCCCGTAGAGGGCGAGGCGGTGACTGAAATCCGCGACATGTCGCACGGCATGGTCCGTACCGAGGTGCGCTGCGCCAACTGCGAAGGGCATCTTGGCCACGTCTTTCCCGACGGGCCGCGCGATGCGGGCGGGCTGCGCTATTGCATCAACAGCGCCAGCCTCGATTTCAAACCGCAGGAGTGAGTGGGCCGTTCGACGATTTGTCATTAACCCTTCAGAATAAATCCCCTATGTAGCGCGGCACGCGCAGGGCCTTCGCCCGAGCGGGAGGAATGTTCGAGCCTTATGGCCAGAAGTGATATCCGGCGTTCCGCGCCAAGTGGTCGCCAGCCGGAAAAGGCGCCCGTATCGGGTTGGCGCCGCTTCATCCGCCGCGTGTTTGTCTGGGGCTTTGCCATGGCGCTGCTCGGCGCAATCGTCCTGGCGGTGGCTGTCGGTCTCACAGCGCAAACCCTGCCGAGTTATGAGCAGTTGAAGTCCAGTCAGGCCGGGCAGATGATCGTGGTGCGCGCGCGCGATGGATCGGAACTGTTCTCGCTCGGGCCAAGCTATGGCAAGTGGCTGAGCTACAACCAGATTCCCCAGGTGATGAAGGATGCGACGCTGTCCACCGAGGACCGCCGCTTCCGCAGTCACATCGGCGTCGATCCGATCGGCATCAGCCGCTCATTCTACGTCCGTTACAAGGAAGGGCATTTCAAGCAGGGCGGATCGACGATCACCCAGCAGCTTGCCCGCACGGTGTTCCTCAACAACGACCGCACGTGGAGCCGCAAGCTGCGAGAGGTCGTGCTGGCGCTGGCGCTGGAATGGAAGTTCTCCAAGGACCAGATCCTTGAGGCCTATCTCAACAAGGTCTATTTCGGCGGCGGTGCCTATGGCGTCGATTCTGCCAGCCGCAAGTTCTTCGGGCACCCCGGCACCAGTCTGACCTTGCCTGAGGCATCGATCATCGCCGGGCTGGTCAAGGCTCCGTCGCACTATTCTCCAACCGCCGACGCCCAGGCCGCAGTCGATCGTGCCAAGGTGGTGCTGTCGCTGATGCAACAAAACGGGGCGATCAGCGCCAGCGAAGCGAGTTCGGTCGACTTCTCGTCGGTCAAGTTCGCGGCGGAAACCGGGCAGAACTCGGCCCGCTACTTTACCGACTGGGCATTGCCGCAGCTTGACCTGCTGTTGGGCGACAACTCCCAACCGATCGAGGTGTGGACCACGCTCGACCCCAAGCTGCAGGCGGCAGCGACCGATTCGATCAAGACCAACGTGCCGGGCGGGGCGCAGGGCGCGCTGGTCAGCCTGGATCGTGACGGTGCGGTGCTGGCGATGGTCGGTGGCACGGACTATGTCACGTCGAACTACAACCGCGCCACCAATGCGGTGCGCCAGCCGGGTTCGGCGTGGAAGCTGTTCGTCTATCTCGCCGCGCTGGAGGCGGGCTATACGCCCAATGCCAAGGTGGTCGATGAGCCGGTGACGATCGACGGATGGAGCCCGCGCAATTCCGGCGGAACCTATGCCGGTGAGATCGACGTGCGGACCGCCTTCGCCTATTCGAAAAACACCGTGGCAGCGCAGTTGGGCAACGAGGTCGGCTTTTCCGCGGTGGCAGGAATGGCGCGGCGCTTCGGGATTTCCACGCCGATCAGCACCTATCCCTCGATGGTGTTGGGCGCCAACGAAGTCCGCTTGATCGACATGACGCGCGCTTTCGCCTCGGTTTCCGCCAAGGGTCAGGCTGTCGAGCCCTATGGAATCAGCAAGGTCACGACAACGGATGGCCACGTGCTTTACCAGCATGAGACGCGGGGAGGGCAGATGCTGGTCCCCGCCTATGTCTCGGCGGGGATCACCGACCTGTTGCAGAGTGCCGTAAGCATCGGCACCGGCCGCGCGGCGCAAATCGGTCGGCCGGTCGCAGGAAAGACCGGCACCACAACCTCGAACAAGGATGGTTGGTTTCTCGGTTTTTCCAGTGGCGTGACGACCGGCGTGTGGATGGGCCGTGACGACGACAAGCCGGTGGGTGGGCTTCAGGGCGGCACCGCTCCGGCGCGCGCCTTTGCCGCATACATGAAGATCGCTGTCGCGAGCCGCCCGATCGAGAAGTTCGACACCGAGGTGACTCTTCCTGCCTGGCAACTTGAGCCTGACGACGAAACCAACCTGACCAACAATCCCGAGAACTACTACTACCCGGACGAGCAGGGCAACCTGATCGATCCGACCACCGGGCGCGTGGTCCGCAAGGGAGAAAAACGGGACAGCCCGTACAACCCGGACGATGTCGTCCCCGTGCAGCCCGAGCCGCCCCCGGCAGCGGCCGATCAGGATTTCCTCAATCAGGCTACGGGGTCAAACCGCCAGCCGCAACAATAGGGGCGCTGGCTTCCCGCGCTAAACAAAGGGCCTCCTTCCACGTGGAAGGAGGCCCTTTGTATTGTCCTTGCCTACAGGCGGGATCAGCGCAGACGCACCGGCATGTAGCGCGAGGGCTGTCCGCGGGGCTGAACACGCAGCAGGATTGCCGAGCGCCCCTCCGCCTTGGCTGCACGGATCGCGGCTTCAAGGTCGAGGACGGAGGTTACGTCACGATAGTTCGCCGACAGAACGATGTCACCGCGCTGAAAGCCGCGCGCCGCCGCATCGGACGATTGGTCGACCTGCGCGATTACCAGGCCCTTGGTGCTGGCAGGCACTCCCAGTTGCCCGGCAATCTGCGGGGTTAGTGAGAGTACGGAAATGCCCAGTGCCTTTTCGCTGAGCCCCGCGCCCTGCGGCTGTGCCTGATCGTTGGCGTCATCCTGCTGCGGAGCATTGGGGTTGAAGCTCTGCTGCGCGATCTCGTCCTCGCTCGGACGCTTGCCGACCGTTGCGGTCAGGGTGATGTGCTTGCCCTGGCGGATAAGCTCGACCGGGATGCGTTTGCCCGGCGCGGTGTTGGCGACGATGTAGGACAGCGTCTGGTCGGGGCTGACGTCCTTGCCGTCAACCTTGAGCACGACGTCTCCCGCCTGGATTCCGGCGCTTGCCGCAGGCTGGCCGGGCTGCACCGACTGGACCAGTTCACCGCGATTGTGCGCGAGGCCCAGCGAATCCGCGACGTCCTCCGTCACCGGCTGTATCTGCACGCCAAGGTAACCGCGGTCGATGGTCTGGCCCCTGATCAACTTGTCGACGATCGGCGCGGCAGTCTCGGCGGGAATGGCAAAACCGATCCCGACCGATCCGCCGGTGGGCGAGAAGATCGCGTTGTTGATGCCGATCACCTGACCCTTCATGTCGAACATCGGTCCGCCCGAATTGCCCCGGTTGATCGAAGCGTCGGTCTGGAGATAGCGGTCATAGGCGCTGCCCGAACCGGTGCTGCGCGCGATCGCCGAAAG
>JAGWUU010000205.1 GCA_028868335.1 Sphingomonadales bacterium
CTGGCGATTCACGCCATGTCTGGCTCGACCGGCCGGATCAGTCAATCAGGGCAGTGGAACTCGATCTCTCATCGGTAGAGTTGCTGGAACTGGCCGAGGTGCTGCGCGAGCTCCACGTCATGGAACGGCCCTATATCGAGCAATCGGTGCGCGGGGGAACGCAAACCGATCGCTCGGTGATCCTTCGCCACGAACCGATTATCGGCAGGGCGCGTCAAAGCTGGCTGTCGGCAATCCGCAGCTACGCCGATTCGCTCCCGCCGTTTGAGCAGGGGCACCCGTTGCTTGGCGTGCCGCGCGATGAACTGCTGATCGAGGGAAGCTGGTCGGTCAGGCTGCTGCCACAGGGTTACAACGTGCCGCACAACCATCCGATGGGCTGGCTCAGCACGGCATTTTATGTCGGTCTGCCTGATCCGGCGGACATGGGCCCGGCGCCCGCCGGTCACATTGCGTTTGGGACGCCGCCCGAGGATCTGGGTCTGGATCTTCCGGCCTACGGCACGATCGAACCGCGCGTCGGCCGCGCGGCAATTTTTCCGTCGACCATGTGGCATCGGACCATGCCCTTCGAAGATGGCGAGCGTCTGGTAATCGCACTCGACATTCGCCGTCCGCGATTTTGAGGGTGATCAATGAATTTGCAATCGATTGCCAATAGGGCAAGCAGGCACGGCGGGTCGCGCGGTGCCGGGCGCAAGGAGAGGACGATGCAAGGAGGAAATCACCTTCGATCAATCGTGGTTGTCGGCGGCGGCACCGCCGGTTGGATGACGGCTGCCGCGCTTTCCCAGGCAGTGCGCGCCAATTGCAGCATCACGCTGATCGAAAGCGACGAGATCGGAACGGTGGGCGTTGGCGAAGCGACGATTCCACCGATCCACACCTTCAACCAGACCCTTGGCATCGACGAGAACGAATTTCTCAAGGCAACCAAAGGCACATTCAAGCTGGGCATCCAGTTCCAGGGATGGGGGACGCAGGATACCCGCTACTTCCATCCATTCGGCACCTATGGCCGCGCCTTCGACATGGTGCCGCTGCACCAGTTCTGGCTGGAAGCACGCGCGCGGGGCGAAGCGCCACCGCTCGACGAGTTGTGCATGGCTTGGGCGGCGGCGAGCCGAGGCCGCTTCACGCCGCCGGTGGCGGATCCGCGCAGCGTCCTGTCGACGTTTGACTACGCCTACCACTTTGACGCCGGCCTCTATGCCCGGTTCCTGCGCAGCTATGCCGAAGCGCGCGGCGTCACCCGGATCGAGGGGAGGATCGCCGATACAACGCTAAACGGCGAAACCGGGTTTGTCAGCCATGTGACACTGCAGGATGGGCGCCGCTTTGATGGGGATCTTTTCATAGATTGCTCGGGCTTTCGCGGCTTGCTGATCGAGGATGCCCTCAAGACCGGATACCAGGATTGGACGCACTGGCTGCCCTGCGACCGGGCGATGGCGGTTCCGTGCACGCGTACCGGGGATTTCACACCCTATACCCGATCGACCGCGCGCGCAGCCGGCTGGCAGTGGCGCATCCCGCTGCAACATCGTACCGGCAACGGTTACGTCTATTGCAGCAATTTCATTTCCGATGACGAGGCGGCGACAACTCTTCTGGCCAACCTCGACGGAGAGGCATTGGCCGATCCCAAGCCTCTGCGCTTCGTGACCGGGAGGCGCAATCTGTTCTGGAACCGCAACGTCGTTGCGATCGGTCTGTCAGGCGGTTTCATGGAACCGCTGGAATCGACGTCGATTCACTTGATCCAGGCCGGGATTTCCAAGCTGCTGGCGTTGTTTCCCGACGCCGGGTTCGATCCGCTGGTCACCGATGAATACAACCGCCTGGCAATTGCCGAGTATGAGCGGATCCGAGACTTTATCATCCTGCACTACAAGCTGACCCAACGCACCGACACGGAGCTTTGGCGCTATTGTGGCGCAATGGACGTACCCGATACCGTCGGCTGGAAGATCGAGCATTTCCGCCGCCATGGTCGGCTGGTGCAGCGTGAAGCAGACCTGTTCGGGCCGCCAAGTTGGCTGGCGGTTCACATCGGCCAAGGCAATGACCCCCAGGGACTAGATCCCTTGCTGGCGCTGCGCGGCGATCCGCAACCGGGCTATCTTGGCAAGTTGCAGGCGGCGTTGGCCAAGGCGGCCGAGACAATGCCTCTGCATGACGCCTACGTCGCCGAGCATTGCCTGGCCGATTGAACGCGCCGGAACCCGCTCGCGCAGCAGCAACCATCGGTCAGGCCAAGCGGGCGGCGCCGGTACCCAGCTCCGCGAAATAGCGCGCCATGGCATCGGCAGCGCGATCGGTCAGCGTGATGAAGGCGCGGCGACGGTCTGCCTCGTCATCGACCCGTTGCAACAGCCCGGCGTCGGTCATCTGGCTGATCCAGCGCAGCGCCGTGGTCGGCGGAACCCCGCTGGCGATGCACAATGATGTAACCGACACGCGAGAATGCTCGGCTCGCGCTGCGGTCAGATCGAGCAGCATGTCCCAAGCCGGGTCGGCGAACAGGTCCCCCTCGAAGAACCGGGCCCGCAGCTGCCGCTGACGGATGATCCTGCGCACCAACCGCGGATCGGGCAACGCCGGACGGGTGGCGCGGACCAGCCGTTCGCCGACGTCGGTTTCGGCACCGGAAAAGATCGGCTTGGGGCTTTCGAAGCGGAACACCCCTTCGCCGTCTCTGGCCTCGACCGCGCGCAAAGGCGCCTCCAACCGTTCAAGTCGCTGACCGATCTGGCCGACCTGCTCGGTCAAACGCAGCAGCACCAAACGGTCTTCCTCAGACAGCTCGCGCACCTTCAGGTGTGGAAGCCTTCCCAGCAATCGTCCGAGCGCGATTACCCGGTCGGCGCGCGAGGGATCGACCAGAATCTGCGCCCCAGACTGATCAAGGCAGCCGAACACCTCATCAAGCGCATCAACCGTGGTCGAGACGATAAGGTGCGTGCCCGAATGGGCGGCCCGCATGTCGAGCCGGGACAATGCCGCGAGCGCGGCGCCATCGGGCGTCGGGCAATCCACCAACACCACCTCGCCTAACGATTGAATCTCGCCCTCGATCAGGCTGGAGACACCGCACGTCTCAACGACCCGAAACCCTGCCGCCTCGGCATCGTCGCGCATCTGGCCCTGAACATGGGCGCGGTCGGCATAGACCGACAGCGTAAGCGGAAGCCCCACCCCGTCGTTCGCGGCACTGTATTCAAAATTGGCCTGAGCCATCCGGTTCGACTCCTGTTCTTTAAGAACACGAGTAGAACAAAAAGAGGTCAAGTCAAGAATGCATCAATCCACGAAGGGATCCCGCACCAGGATGGTGTCTTCGCGCTCCGGGCTGGTCGAAACCAGCGCCACCGGGGTTTCGATCAGTTCCTGCACGCGCTGGATATACTTGATCGCTTGGGCGGGAAGATCGGCCCATGATCGGGCTCCGGCGGTGGTGCCATCCCAGCCGTCGATTTCCTCATAGATCGCCTCAACCTCTGCCTGGTCGGCCGCGTGGCTGGGGAAGTAGTCAAGCTCCTGGCCGCGCAAACGATAGCCGGTGCAGATCTTCACCTTCTCGAACCCGTCGAGCACGTCGAGTTTGGTCAGCGCGATCCCGGTGACCCCGCTGATCGCGCAGCTCTGCCGGGTCAGCACGGCATCGAACCAGCCGCAACGGCGCTTGCGCCCGGTGACCGTGCCGAACTCATGACCGCGTTCGCCGAGCCGCTGGCCGGTCTCGTCCTCCAGCTCGGTCGGGAACGGGCCCGAGCCGACGCGGGTGGTGTAGGCCTTGACGATCCCCAGCACGAAGCCCGCAGCGCTCGGCCCCAGGCCAGACCCGCTCGCTGCAGTGCCGCTGACCGTGTTCGAACTGGTGACGAAGGGATAGGTGCCGTGATCCACGTCCAGAAGCACACCTTGCGCGCCCTCGAACAGGATGCGCTTGCCGCCCTTCTTCGCTTCGTTGAGCGTGCGCCATACCGGCTTGGCGAAAGGCAGGACGAAGGCGGCGATGTCCCACAGGTCCGCCAGCAGCCGTTCCCGGTCGATCGACGGTTGGCCGAACCCGGCGCGCAATGCGTCGTGATGGGCACAAATGCGGTCAAGCTGGGGACCGAGATCGTCGAGGTGAGCCAGATCGCAGACGCGGATCGCGCGGCGACCGACCTTGTCTTCGTAGGCCGGGCCGATTCCGCGCCGGGTGGTGCCGATCTTGCCCGCACCGCTGGCATCCTCGCGCAATGCGTCGAGATCGCGGTGGAACGGCAGGATCAGCGGCGCGTTTTCCGCAATCTGAAGGTTTTGGGGGTTGATGTCGACGCCCTGCCCCTTGAGTTTGGCCACTTCATCGCGGAAGTGCCATGGATCAAGAACCACGCCGTTGCCGATCAGCGAGAGCGTGCCGGTGACGATCCCCGAGGGCAGCAGCGACAGCTTGTAGGTCTGATTACCGACAACCAGGGTGTGCCCGGCGTTGTGCCCACCCTGAAAGCGGACCACGGCGTCGGCACGGCTGGCCAGCCAGTCAACGATCTTTCCCTTGCCCTCGTCGCCCCATTGGGCACCGATCACGGTTACGTTTGCCACGGTCTGGCGAATCCTTCCTTGTGCGGGCGCAAAAACCGTGCCGCGCCCTAGGGGAAGCGCGGGCCAAGGGCAAGGCGACAATCCGCGACAATTCGTGACTGGACCGGCAACCGGGTGGCAATAGTCTTGCGGCAAAGGGAGCAAGGCCCATGAGGACATCCGCACTTCTTTCGTTCGCAGCGCTGGCTCTGATCGGCGCGAGCATTGCCCAGGCCCAGCAGGGAACGCTGCGCGAAAGGCTGCATGAGCGCATGGCTGCGCGCAGTGCGGGGCCGGCCGCTCCCGCCGCCGAGGGAAAGCAGACGTTGTCTTATGGGCGCGATCCCTTGCAGGTGCTCGATTTTTACCCCGCCCACAATGCAACCGGCCGCGCGCCGCTTGTGGTGTTCGTCCACGGTGGCGGGTGGAAGCGCGGAAACAAGGACAATGCCGACGGTGGCTGGAAGGCTCCGCACTATACCGCGGCGGGCTATGCCTATGCCTCGATCAATTACCGTCTGGTGCCTGATGCCACGGTCGAGCAGCAAGGCGCGGACATCGCCGCCGCTTTGAAATACCTGCTCGATCGGGCGGCGGCGCTCGGAATCGATCCGACGCGCGTGGTCCTGATGGGGCACAGCGCCGGCGCACATCTGGTCGCCCTCATCGGCACGGACGAGCGTTACCTCAAGGGTGCGGGCCTGTCTTTTCGCGACCTCGCTGGAGTCCTCCCGATCGACGGCGCAGCCTACGATGTGCCGCGCCAGGTCAGCGAAGGGCCCAGGATCATGCAGCAGACCTATGCCCAGGCATTCGGCGCCGATCCCGCGCGCCAACGCGCACTTTCACCGGCGTTGCAATCGGACGCGCCCAACGCCGCGCGATTCCTGATCATTCACGTCCCGCGCCCCGATGGAATCGCCCAGGCCGAGGAACTGGAAGCCGCATTGCGCAAGGCTGGCACACTGGTCGAGCGCCATGAGTTTCCCGGCACAGGGCTGCAAGGCCACGCCGAAATAAACCGTCAACTCGGAAATCCGGCATATGCCGCAACGCCGGTTGTCGACGCCTGGTTGAAGCGCCTTTTCGGAGGTTAGAGCCTGTCCTGTTCAGGTAGGT
>JAGWUU010000007.1 GCA_028868335.1 Sphingomonadales bacterium
GAATCGGAACATATTCCGCCTCGCCTTGCTGATCCCGGTTCTTGCCCTTGGCGTGCTGGTGGCCAGGAAACTGCACCACCGCGGCGGCCTCGATCGCAACCTTGCGGCGCAACCGATGAACGACCTCACCGTGGCGAAGGACATCCGGTTCGGCCCCGGCGAGCGCCAGACGCTGGACGTCTATGCGCCTGCGCACATTCAGGGTGCCCGCCCTGTCATGGTCTTTCTCTATGGCGGCGCGTGGATTTCGGGCGACAAGGCGCAATACGCCTGGCTCGGTGCAGGTCTGGCGCGGCAGGGTTATGTGGCGGTCATTCCGAACTACGGAATCTATCCTCCGACCAAATGGCCAACATTCGTCAGGGACAACGCCAAGGCATTGGCCTGGGTCAGATCGAACATCACACCTTTTGGCGGCGATCGCTCGGACCTGATCCTGGTGGGGCATTCGTCGGGAGCGTTCAACGCGATCAGCCTCGCGGTGGAACCGCAGTGGCTGGCCGAAGTCGGCATGAATGCGGGCCGTGATCTGAAGGCCGTGATCGGCCTGTCCGGCGTTTACAACATGCTCCCGCTTACCGGCCCCAACGAAAACGCGATATTCGCGCCGCCAACCGGCTATACCGAAATGAAGAACCATATCGCGGTCGGCACGCCTCCGATCCTGTTCATCGCTGGCGGGCGGGATCGGGTCGCCGAGGCGGACGACAGCAAGGTCACGATGGCCAAGGTTCGGGAGAAAGGCGGCCTTGCCGAACTGATCGTCTATCCCGCCATGGAGCACAACGATTCACAGGCTGCGTTCGGAAGCGCGCCGGATGCTCCCGCTTTTCCGATCCGGCGCGACGTAGCGCAATTCCTCTCGCAGCAGGGCGTTGTCATCCCCACCCCGCTTCCCGCCCGCGATGCAAGCAGTACCCGCCCGGCAGCGAAGGAGTGAGGCTTCCTCCAAACCGCGGGTGGGGTTTTCGGCCAGTCATCCATTGGAGTGATTGCCGGGATTTGGGAGGCTGCGTAAGACCGGCGCTGACCATGGCAACGGCGAACGCGCTATTCCACCGAACGGGCATGGCCGCGGCAACACCTGCGGCCAGGAACCATCGCGACGACGGCGCCCGACGGCGCTACCGATCGCCCCGCGAGTCCGCATGATCCGCAAGGCGTTGCTGATCGGCCTTTCTCTGTTGCTGATGGGCGCGGGGGCATTCCTGTTCATCGGCGGCCTGATGCTTGTCTGGGCCGGGCTTGTGCCGATCGAATTGCTGACCGGTCCGTTGCTGTTCGCGTCCGGCGTGCAACTGCTGCGGCGCAGGGCGTCTGCGATCCACCTCGTCGTCGCCTATCTCATGCTGGAATGGATCGTCGCCCTGCGCGAGGTGGGGCTCGATGGATGGGGGCTGATCCCGCGCCTGAGCCTTGGCTGCACAATTCTCGCCGTGTTCGTGGCATGTCGCATCTGGCGGCAACTTGCGCCGGACAAACTGTCCGGCAGCAGAATTGCGCGTCCCGGTTGGGCCCGGAACGTGATCGTCGCCGCCGTGGTGGCCTTTCCCCTGATCGTCGCAATGGCGAGCCGCCCCAGCGCCTCCTCGCCCGCCATCGCGGCACGCGCCGAGATACCGGCACCGGTCGACTGGCGATCGTTCGGAGGCGGATCGAACGCCGACAAGTTCTCACCGCTCGCGCAGATAAACCCGACGAACGCCGCGAAACTGACCTTGCTGTGGGATCACGCCGAACCGGCCAAGCCCGGTGGCGGCGGGCCGGAAATCCGCAAGGATGAGGCCACGCCCTTGATGGTCGGCGACAGGGTCTATGTCTGCACCGCCAACAACGTGGTCGTCGCGCTCGACGCCGAAACCGGAGCGCTTGCCTGGCGATACGACCCCCGGGTCGACACCGCCGGACTGGGCCCGGCAATATGCCGAGGCCTTGCCTATGTCGAAACACCGCAGCAGGCCAGTTGCGCCCGGCGGTTGCTGATGGGCACGATCGATGCCCGCCTGATCGCCATCAACGCCGACAATGGAACGCCCTGCCCCGGCTTCGGCACCGGGGGAACTGTCGATCTGACCATGGGCTTGGGGACAGTGAAGAAGGGATACTACTACCCAACCTCACCGCCGACGATCGCAAACGGCGTTGCCGTGATCGGCGCGCTGGTTCGCGACAACGCCGAAACCGGAGAGCCATCTGGCGTGGTGCGCGGATACGACGCCGCAACCGGCAAGCTCCGCTGGGCGTGGGACATGGGGCGCACCGCCGCTGCGACATCGCCACTGGGCGAAGGCGAAACCTACACGCGCGGCACGCCGAATGCATGGACGGTGTTCAGCGCCGATGCAAAGCTTGGCCTGGTGTTCGTTCCGACCGGAAACGCCACCCCGGATTTTGTCGCCGAGCAGCGCCGCCGTGAATGGGAACCCTATTCCTCGGCGCTGGTGGCGCTCGACCTGGCGAGCGGCGAGGTCAGGTGGACGTTCCAGACCGTCCACCATGACCTGTGGGACAATGACCTCTCCTCCCCTCCGATCCTTGCTGACCTGCCATCGACCAGAGGCGGCATTCCGGCCGTGATCTTCGGAACCAAGCAGGGCCAGATCTTCGTTCTCGATCGGCGCAACGGCAAGTCTGTTACCAGCGTCGTCGAGCGACCGGCGGCGCAGACCGACGTTTCAGGCGAATGGACCGCGCCGACCCAGCCCTATTCCGACGGGATGCCAGACCTTGGCGGACCGAAACTGACCGATGCCGACATGTGGGGCATTACGCCGTTTGACCGGATGCTCTGCCGCATCCGGTTGCGGCACCTGCGCTATGACGGCCCTTTGACCCCGCCCTCGCTTCGCGGGAGCCTGGTCTATCCGGGCTATGCCGGGGGCATCGACTGGGGCGGAATGAGTTACGATCCGGGCCGGAACCTGTTGATCGCGCCAACGATGCACCTGGCGCAGACACTCACCCTGATCCCGCGCGGAAGCGGCAAGCGCGAGGGCAACCAGCCGCAGCGTGGCACGCACTACAGCGCGGAACAGGCACAGTTCATGACGAAGCTGGGCATACCGTGCCAGCGCCCGCCCTATGCGCGCATCACCGCGATCGACATGCGGACACGCAAGATCGTGTGGCAGCGCGCGGCGGGTACGGCCGAGGCGATCGGCCCGCGCGGCATCCCGAGCAGGTTGCCCGTGACCATCGGCGCTCCCCCGGTCATCGGCGGCGGCATCACGACTGCCGGTGATCTGACCTTCATCGGCGCATATGGCGACCGGCGGCTGCGCGCCATCGACAACATCACGGGGCACGAAGTCTGGTCGACACGATTGTCGCAAGGCAATCAGGCCACCCCCATCACCTTTCTCGGCCCGCGATCGAAGCGCCAGATCGTCGTGATGGTGTCGGGCAACTGGGCAGACCTCAATGCATCGCACAATGTTCCCACCCACGTCATGGCCTTTGCGCTGGCGCCCTAGAAGAAGCACCCATGCCCGGTCAGATCTTTGAAGATGCCTACCGCACCGTCTCGCTCGACCGACTGGTCGACATCGTGCTTCTCGAAGGCTTCGCCTTTGCAGATGACATGGCGGCGGCACGGCGCGAGGCGCTGGAAGCGGTCGATCACTGGATCGAAGGCGGCCTGCCCACCAGGCAGGGACCCGACGGGCCGCTGTTCGATCCGGTGGAAGTCGACTTTCACGCCACGCGGGCCGGAAGGCGCGGCGACGACGATTTCTGGGAACGGCATTTCGTAGCCACCCTGCGCGGATTCGTCACCGAACTGGAACGTGAAGCGCCGCAACAGATGACCGTGGACTACACGCGGACCTTCAATCTCGATGATGTACCTGCTGGCGAGACAAAACGCCTGCGGATGCCATTGCCGCTGCCCGGTCGCTATGCCAACACGGCGATCACACCGCACCTCCCGCCGGACACGGTCGGGCATCGGCTGTCCGATGGTCGGCTGGAGGTGCGGGTCGTATCGCAGGGCGCGCCAATCCGCATCGGGGCGCGCTGCATCATCGAACTCGCCAGCGGGCGGGACGAGGAACTCGCCAACCGCGACCTCTATCTCCGCCCAAGCGAGGGACTGGTTGCGACGACGCCGCAGGTCGAAGCCCTCGCGCACCGTCTTGCGGGAAGCGAACATCCCGAAGCCGCCATCCGCAACCTGTTCGACCATCTGCTGGACGACTTCACCTTCTGCCAGATTCACTACGATCAGGTGCCGGTGGAAACCCCGCTCGACTGGGTACTGCGCACCCGCGTCTATGATTGCCAGCTTGCCTCGGCGCTATTCATCGCGATGTGCCGGGCACGGGGCATTCCCGCGCGGATGGTTTCGGGCAACTTTCTGTACCGCCGTTCGCCGACCAATCACTATTGGGCAGAGGCATGGCTGGAGAATGGCGGGTGGACCCCGTTCGATTTCATCGCCTGGGATCTGTCGTGTGGCGGCGTGGATTCGGACTGGCGGAATCGCTTCTTCGGCCAGGTCGATCCGCGCCTTGTCACGGAATGCCTGCCCCTCAGCTTTACCGGCGCCACAGGCGTAGCCGTACCAAGCCGGTGGCACATCCTGCGTTCCATTGCCGGGACGGGCGCCGCGATTGATCTGATCGGACTGGATGGCCGCTCCGTCTATCGCGATGAGGTGTCGATCGTCTGACGCCGTCAGGTGTCACCGGCATCTACCCCTTTGGGGGTAGCCGGTCATCCGCGAGCGGATCGCGGCAATTTTGTGGCTACACTCAAAGCGCACTTCACCAGCCCGGCGCCTTTCCCCTAAACTTGAACCACATGCAACGCTTTGGCGAGGTCGCGATGATTCTCGAGTTGAGATTGCCTGACATCGTTCCGCAAATGACCGGGGCGACCGCGGAATGCCTGTTCGCCGAAGCCGGAGACGCGCTTCGCCTTGGCAGCAAGCTTGTCGATCTGCGCGTGGACCTGAGTAGCGCCTTCGCACAGGAATGCCCGCCGATTTCCTACTATCGGATCGTCCTGCGCGAGAAGGCGTACCTTCGCCAGATCAATCTGCAACCGGGTGAATACGTCGGGCTCGACGGGCCTGTCGCCCTGCTGAGCAGTTCACCCGATGAACCGCTCGATCAGACCCCGGAACGCCCATTGCGGATAACGGTTGCGGGCATTCTGCGTCACGATGGCATGTTCAGCGGCGGAGATTTGTGAGCACGGTTCCGCTTCGCCTCGGTCCGCTCGGCGCGAAGGGTTATTCGATCCAGCGCTCGGGCATCCGCTGGCTGCGAGAGGACGGCCAGCATTGCCGGGCAAACCAGCCGATCGGCTGGTTCAATATCGTTGTCGAACCAACCAGGGCGCTAAGCAGCGGCGTTCCGGTCTTTGGCGATGAATGCGAGCTTCAGGTCGTCGTCGCGCCGCGCATATCCGGTCGCCTCAGCGTGGAATCAGGGGTTTCGCGTGGCGGCTATCTCAGCGTTCGCAGCGTCGATCCATGGGATCCCGACACGCAGATCGGCTCGATCGAAACCGGGGGTGGAGACGTCGGACCGGATGCCGGGACACTGCGCCTGATGGTGCTTGCCGGGCGACGCATGACCGATCTGGCCAACGTTCACGGATCGCTGCTCTCAGGCTGGCACAGCCGCACGCGCGGATGGTGGTGCGACGCGGGCGAGGCACCGCTGACGCTGCTCAGCCAGGGAGTGTGCGACGCCAACGGCGTGGTGCTGGGTGCCCAGAGCGCATTCCTCGAAATGTTCGAGGCTGCGCGGCAGGCCTTGCAGATCGTCTATGTGCCCGATCACCCGATTGCGCCGTGCGTCCCCATACTGCTCGACCAGATCAGCCGCACCACTGCGCAGTTCGATGCGATTGCCGAGGACGTCCATCGCCATTTCGCACCGGGCGGCAATGCCTTGGTCCCGCAGGACTGGATGTTCCTGGGAACGATGCTGTCCGAATTGCAAAGCGTACCGCTCAAGGACACCTACGACATCATTTCGGCCAATGGCCTTCAGCAACTACGGGCGCCGAACGCCGTTCTCCTGTCACTCGCCGTCGAGCCGCAGGCGATTTTGCGGCACAAGTCGCTGGGTTATCACATGCATGTGATGCGTCACCACCAGGCCGCCGCGGGACCTGCCGTTCGCGCCTGGCTATCCACGGCATTCGAACCGGTGAAGCGAACGATCGACATGATCCGCAAGGATTACGAAGCCCTGATCGACAGGCTGAAGCAACAGACGGGCGCGCGGGTCATCATTCTCAACCGGATGTCGTCATCCGGGCGGGAAGATGTTTCAAACTACATGGGCTTCGACGCGCCGCTTGGCGATACCCTGTCAAACGTCGCCGCGAAGGAATGGAACCTGATGCTCCACGACATCGCGGAAACGCGGCCGCTGGACATCGTCGATGTCGACGCCGTCGCCGCCGAGATGGGCGGTGCGGAGCACTTGCCGGACGGGATTCACCAAAGCGGCCAGATGCAATCGCTGCTGCTTCAGCAAATTCTCGGTTTCATGGAAGGCCTGTCACCTCCACGGCACCAGCAAGCGGCGTGACCGCGCCAAGGCGACCGTTCAGGTAACGTCGAACTCAACCACAAGGTCGCCCGCATCACCCTCGGCGGCGCTCATGTCGTCGGCGGCGCTGTCGCTGAACAGCGCCAGGCGCACGCCAATCTCGCGCCAGTCGCCGGCATCGGCAAGGATCGCCCTCAGCACGCCGGATTGTCCGGCCCTGACTTCCACTACCGCCTTGTGCGTTTCCAGTTCGACAATCAGGTCACCGTTCTCGAACGTCGCGCCCGGCTCACCGTGCCATTCCAGAATGCGGATTTCCTCAACGCCGGGCACTGCGGCAGGGACAGACAATTGATAGATCAAGAAAACCTCCGAACTGCATTCTGACAATAGCGCGGGTTCTAGCGGGCCGCCAGCGTTCTCGCCGCTTGCGCCACGCGATCCGCATTGGGAACGCAGGCTGCCTCAAGCACCGGGTTGGATGACACCGGGGCGGGCAATGCGCCGACCCGGATCCACGGCCGGACGCCGATCCGCTCGAATATCCGGGTTGCGACCTCGGTGCCTATGCCACATGTCACCTGCCCTTCTTCCAGCGTCAGCAAGCGGCCGGTGCGTTCGACCGAGCGACACAGGGTATTGACGTCCATCGGTGCCAGACTTCGAAGGTCCACAACCTCGCAAGACAGGTCCTCGGCCTCAAGCAGTCCGGCGGTTTCAAGGGCTACGCGCACCATGTAGCTGTGCGCCACGATCGTCAGGTCAACGCCGCGGCGGCGGATCGCGGCCTTGCCGAACGGGATGACCGTCTCCGCTACCGGCACGTTGCCGGGCGCCGGAAACAGCCGCTTGTGATCGATATAGACCACAGGACCATCGCTGCGCAGGGCAGACTTCATCAACCCATAGGCATCTTCCGGGGTCGACGGCGCCACGACCTTCAGGCCCGGCACGCTGATCAGCCACGCCTCGATGCATTGCGAGTGCGCCACCCCCTGCCCCTGCGCGCCCGCCGTGGTCTTGACCACCAAAGGCGCGCTCAGCCTTCCACCCGACTTGTAGCGCAGCTTGGCGGCATAGTTGATGAGCGCATCAAAGCCGATCATCAGGAAGTCCATGTAGGTGATGACGCAAAGCGGACGCAACCCCGCCGCGGCCGCACCGGCAGCGATCCCTACCGCCGCCGCTTCGGCGACTGGTGTGTCACGCATCCGCTCAGGGCCGAAGATTTTGAACAGCCCGTCGAATTCGCGATAGGAGCCGCCGAACGCGCCAACGTCCTGGCCCAGCACCAGGACCCGGTCGTCGGCTTCCATTTCCTCGCGCACGGCGCGGCCCACGGCCTCTCTGAAAAACATGCGGGTGGTCAGGAACTGATCATTCGACATGGGCGAGCACTTCTTCGGGTTCGGGATAAGGCGATGCATCGGCGAAGGCCATTACGTCCTCGATCTGCCTCGCGGCGTCGGCGCGCATTTCCTCCAGACCGGCATTGGTGATCTGGTCCTCGGTCAGCAGCCGCGCGGATTCCAGCTTGATCGGACAGAGCTTGTGGAGTTGCGCCAGTTCATCGCGGCTGCGCGTTTCGCGAGCTGTCGTTGAATGCGAGCGCAGCCGCAGGGACGAACACTCGAGAAAGGCCGGTCCCTTGCCCGAACGGACATGCTCGACCAGTTCACCGGCAACCTTGGCCATCGCCCATACGTCGAGGCCATCGACAAGCGCCGTCGGGATCGCGAAAGCGCGGCCGATGTCTCGCAGTTCCTTGGCGGCATTCGACGCCTCGCGCGGGGTCGAAACCGAGAGTTGGTTGTTGTTGCAGACGAACAGCAGCGGCAAATGCCAAAGCGTGGCGATGTTGAGCGTTTCGTAAAGCCCGCCTGCACCGCTTGCTCCATCGCCGAACAGGATCGCGACGATTCCGTTCCCACCCCCCAGCTTGCGCTCCAGTGCGACCCCGGCGGCGATGCTGATATTACCCCCGACGACGGCATGAGCGCCGAAGAACCCGCTTTCTTGGTCGGAAAGGTGCCCCCGCCCGGCGCGGCCACGGTTGACGCCTGCCACCCTGCCCAGCAGTTCCGCCATGAGCTTGCCGGGATCGACCCCTCGCGCCAGAGCAGGCCCGATCGAACGGCCGCCGGTAAGAAGCTGGTCGCCATCCTCCAGCACCAGCGACAGGCCGACGGCCACTGCCTCCTCACCTGTGGAGAGCAGTTGAAAGCCGTGATCCTTCCGCGCTGCGAGGGCATCCTCGAAAGCGCGGATCAGCATCATGCGCCGCAGGGGAAGCAGTGCATCGCTCACGTCGCGGGTCTCCTGCTGCCAAGAACCTGACGCATCGCGGCCACCAGCAGGCGGGTGCTGTCACGCAATCCCCTGCGGCGGATGGCCATGACCAGCCGCCGTGCCGCTTCACCCGGTCCGATCCGGCCGGAGAGAACCTGTCCAACCAACCACCCGGCATGGTTTTCCTGCACCGCATCGGTAGTGATGCTGACGCGCTGGCGCTGGCGGCCACGGCCGAGCGTCACAAGGTCGCTCTGCAACAGTACCGCCACCGGCTTGATGCCGGATCGGCCCGCCTCGATCGCGGCCTTCATCCGTTCCTGGGCTTCGAACGGCAAGACGTCGTCGAGGCAGTTGGCCACAACCGACAAGGCCAGCTCGTCGCTCGCCGTCTCGACCGCTGCCTCGCTCTCCAGCCTGTAGTCGCAGCCCAGCGCCAGCCCGCCTATGTCGGCAAGGATGCGATCGAGATCGAGGACAAAGGCGCCATAATCATGCGACAGGCCGACCGCCAGGAGGTTGAGGCGCCGGATGCGGACAAGGCGGGCCTGGCCCTCATCGTCGTCCCTTCCGGCTACGCAGCGCAGGACGGTGACGATCAGCACCGGGTCGCCCGATTCCGCCAATGCCTCGACCAGCGCCCGGATCGCCGGTTCGATCTCCGCCCAGGGCCTTGCCAGGTCCGCCGCATAGGGCAGCAGCGAGACAATGCGGATCGTGCCCGCGTCGGCCTGCAACAGGGCATCGCCGTTCGTCACGTCATCATAGTGAACCGTTACATTCTCCGCGTTGCTGGCCCGGGAGAAAACCTGCCCGAAGGCGCGCGCGGTGATCGCGCTTTCGCCCGGGGTGGTCCAACCCGCGATGGCGATCCTGCTCATGAAACCAGTTCGCCGCTGTCGCAGGTTGCCGCGATATAGGCTTGCCTTACGGCTTCGCGGCCGACCATCTCTTCAAACCGCGCCGACCGCAGTTCGAGTTCGCGCAGCGATCCGATCCGGGCCGGTTCCGGCAATGCCGAATTGTCGCTGATGCTTTGCCAGAACAGTGGCAGCAGGGCCACCACCGGCTCTGGATGCGCGTCGTAAAACACCGCTTCCCATTCGAGATCCTCAAGCGGATCGCGCCAGCCGCTGCGGTGGGTCATGTGGTAGCTGCGCGCTTCGGTCGCCACCATCTTCATGCCCGATCGGCAAAGGCGCAGCGCCAATTCGCGATGCTCGTTGATGCTGATGTCAGGATGAAACCCGCCCGAAGCGAGGAACGCGGCGCGCGAAAGCGACTGGTTCGCGCCCGAGGCCGCCGCCCACAGCACAGCGCAATCCGGGTCGTCACGCAACGCCGCCATTTCGAGATCGAACAGCTTGCGCGGACCGAAGCCGGGGTAGATGCCGGGCTGGCCGCGCCGGTCGATCGAGGCGAAGTCGTTGCGAATCTGGTCGGGCGTTACCAGTGCGCGGTTCAGCTCGTTGTCCGACATGCGGGCCACGCGATCTTCCTCGCCCGCGCGCGGCGTGCCGCTTGCCGGATCGAGGAACGGACGGGTGCAGCGCAGGTGATGAGTCTCCCCACGTACGATCAGCCCCTCGCGCTGGCGATGACGATCCATGTGCCTTGCGACGAATTCCGGTTCGGCCAGCGTGTCGCCGTCGAGGAAAATCACGACATCGCCCGAGGCCCGGGTAGCTCCGGCATTTGCCGCCGCAGACCGCCCGGCAGGGGTAGCATGATGAACAGCGACCAGATCGAGATCGCCCCGCGCCTCTGCAAGCACGGCGTCGGTATGGTCGGACGATCCATCGTTCACCACCACAACCTCGGCCGACTCGCTTTGCGCGGCAAGGCTGGCGAGAGTCAGGCGCAGCCTGTCGGCTTCGTCCTTCGATCTGATCACGACGCTGGCCTTCATGGTCCGCTACTCCTCCAGCACCCCGAGATCGTCGAGTATCCGCACGACCTCCTCGGCGATCAGTCGGTATCCCTCGGGATGCAGGTGCATTACGTCGAGTTTCAGCCGCTCCGCCCCGTTTCGCGCCAGGACCGCGTCCACGTCGACGATCGAAAAGCCCAGTTCCGCCGACAATTCGATCAGCGCGAGATTGAAGCGCCGGATCCGCGTGGCGTAGGTTTCATCAAGCCCAAGGTAGCAATGGACCCGGTCGCCGGGAATCACGGCGCTCATGTTGTAAACCAGAACCGGCACATCGCGGTCTTGCCGAAGCCGTTCGATGATCGCGGCGAGATTGGCGATCGCGTCATCAATCCGCATGGTCCCGATCGGTTCGAATTCCGACTTGAGCCATTCGCGCTCGCACTCCGCCCAGGTCGATGCGTTGGCAGGATTGAAGCGGAACCCATCCCGCCGATGCCGGACGAGCTGCGATGCCACGTCCGGAAGGATCGACAGGATCACCGCGTCCGGCGCCGACGTGAAAACCTTGTCGCTGAACTGCGAGGTGAGCGGATAGGTGCCAAGGGAAAGGTCGTGTCCGTCAAAGACGGGTGGCACGACACCATCGGCGGCCAACAGTGCGTCAAACCGGGTCAGGGTTTCGTGCTGCACGCGCATGGTCACGCCGGGGTAGCGCGGGCGAATGATTTCGTTGATGCCATTCCACTGCAACTGGCCACCAACCCGGCACGAGTGCAGTGAATCGTGGACATCGACATTGCCCTTCGCAAAAAGCGTCACCCGCTTCGCCATCGGACCGTTATCCCGGCGTCGGCCGCGTGCCGGTTTGCGCGCGGTTGCGGGTTGACGGGAATTTCTCCACCTCTCGGGAGCAATTCGTGAACCTGTATCGCGTCAATCAAAAACCCCCGGAACCAAAGCCGCAAGCGGCAGGCAGGAGCGAAAGATAACGCCAGCGGACCGCGACACGAAGGGTGCAAAGGAGTTAGCCACCCGGGGCATCAGCAAGTTCCAGCCGTCGCGGGCATTTACCCTGCCGACGGTCGAACGCACGGGCACATCACCGGCAAGGATGGCGAGAACATCTGTTGCCAGTCCATCCATTGCCGTATATGATATTGAAATATATTATTAATATTGCAAACTTGCCCAATTGAGCAAGCCGCTTTCGCGGTCAACACCCCTCCGCGGGACGGGTGAGTCATCCGCCACTGCCCGGCAACAAAGTGTTAGGTACGGTCAACCACCGCTCAACACAGCGCCTACCTTGTCGCCAATCTGCTGGACGCTGAATGGCTTAGGCAGGAAATGAACCCCGGCGATATCGATCTGCTTGCGCAGTTGCTCTTCGGCATAGCCGGACATGAACAGCACTGGCAGGTTCGGCGCGATCTTGCGGACTTCGCGGACCATCGAGGGTCCGTCCATCGCAGGCATGACAACGTCGGAAACGATCAGATCGAATTCCTCGCCTTGCTGGATGATCTCCAGTCCCTCGTCGCCGTCGCTCGCGCTGACGACGGTGTAGCCGGCGCGGGTCAGCGCCCGCTCGGCGACGGCGCGGACCATGTCCTCGTCCTCCACCAACAGGATCCGGCCACCTCCAGACCATTGCACCTGCGGCACATTTGCCGCCCGCGCATCGGCCGCTTCGACCCGAGGGGAATCCTTCGTCTGATAGTGCACGGGAAGATAGACCGCGAACTTCGTCCCCTTGCCGTGTTCGCTATCGGCGAAGATGAAGCCGCCCGACTGCTTGACAATGCCATAGACCGTTGAGAGCCCCAGACCGGTGCCCTTCCCGGTTTCCTTCGTCGTGAAGAAGGGTTCGAAGATCTTGCCGAGGTGGTCGGCCGGGATGCCGGTGCCGGTGTCCTCCACCGAAAGCGCAGTGTAGTCGACCTGCGGCATGATCGCGTTGCGCATTCCTCGCACGTCGGCTGCGGTAACGCGGCGCGTGGCGATGGTAATCCTGCCGCCCTCGCCCTTGGCCTGGATCGCATCGCGGGCGTTGACCGCGAGGTTGACGATGACCTGCTCAAGCTGGGTGGGATCGGCGCGCACCGCGCCCAGATCGCGATCATGGGTGACGACGAGCTGGATCTTCTCCCCGATGAGGCGTTTCAGCAAGTGCGACACATCGGAAACGACATCGGGCAGTTGCAGCACCTCGGGTCGCAGGGTTTGCTGGCGACTGAAGGCAAGAAGCTGGCGCGTCAGGCTCGCCGCGCGATTGGAATTGGCGCGGATCTGCTGAATGTCGTCATAGTCGCTGTCACCCGGCGTATGGCGCAGCAGCATGAGATCGCACGTGCCGAGGATCGCGGTAAGCACGTTATTGAAATCGTGGGCAACGCCGCCGGCAAGCTGCCCCACAGCCTGCATCTTGGTCGCCTGGGCGACCTGGCGCTTGAGCCGCGTCTCCTCGGTGCTGTCGGTCAGGCCCAGCAGTACGGCCGCCTCGCCCAGCCCGCGCACTCCCGCCAGCGACAACGAAACCGGCTCCTCCGCCATGCCTTTGAGCCGCACGGCAATATCACCGCTGCTGGCGGGACCTTGCGAAAAACGACGGACCGCATCGGACAGCGGCCCCTTGTCCTCCTGCACTACCAGGTCGGTCGGATAGGTTGGTGGCGCATCGTGTTCACGCCCTGCGGCGCGCATGAAGGCCGGGTTGGCAAACAGCATCCGCCCATCGCGATCGACCATGGCAAGGCCCAGCGGAAGCGGCCCCAGCAAAGCCTCAAGGTGCGGAACCGCTGCCGTACCGTCCCCGCCACCACCGCCAAGGCCGGTGCCGTGATCGGCAAGCAGCATCAGCGACGGCGTGGTGTTGTAATCCGGTTCAACCGCTGAATCCGGATCGGCGACCGGCAGGTAGAACATCGTGATGGGCGCGCCGCGCTGGCCATCGCGCGCCCAGGTAATCCGGTCGCGTTCATCCTGGCGAAGAAGCGGGGTGAAGTCCTGCCCGGTCAGCAAGGCCGCGCTGTCGCCGGTGGCGCGTTGGGCAAATCCGGCGCTTGCGACGCGAATCTTGCCGTCGGGATCGACGATCGCCGCCGCAACCCCCGCCTGCGACAACGCCCGGCCAAGCTTGCCGACAAGGTGAGGAACAAGATCGGCGACCAGATCGCTTCCGGCGATCGGCGTCAGCGTCCACACCAGATAGTCGTCGCCGCGCCCCGCACGCAGCGCCCCGGCCGTCCAGCGGCCGCCCGCGCCTTCGACGAGATCGGCACTGCCCTTCCCGTCACGCCAAGCTGAACGCCCAGCCTTGGCGAGGCGTTCCAGGCTTGCATTGTCCACCTCGAGCCTGGGCGGAGCATGGGCTATGCCGAACCAGTCCTCATAACGCGCATTGCCGCAGACGAGGCGCCCAGCGCGATCGGTAATGGCAACGGCGGCATCGGCGCGTTCGATTGCCGCGACGGTTACCGACCAATCCGGCAGCGCAAATTCCGTTGGCGTCGCCTCACCGCGCGGACGACCCAGCGTCCAGACGAGCCCTCCAAGAGCCAAGGTTCCCGCAGCGAACCCGGCCAGCGCGGCCAACTGGTGCGTCGCGAGCCAGACCACCACGAGGCTCGCAACCACTCCCGCGCCAACCAGCAGGCGATCGGTGTTTCCGCGAGCGGAAGTACGGACCGGCGCGGCCTTGCTCATCCCGCCGGTTCCCTGAGCCGCGCTTCCGCAAGCCGCAAGCGGCGCTTGCGCGCGACCCACAGCCGCCAGCCGAAGCCGGTCACCAGATAACCGAGCGTGGCCAGAACGGTGGCGATCACGAACAGGCCGAAGGCAGTATCGAGCCCGGCCCCGGTCATCCGCTCGAGCAGGTGATCCGTCTGCGTCTGCTGCATCGTCTCGCTGATCGGCGCAACGCCCGTCATCTGGTCAAGATGGAGAACGGCCTTGCCGATCTTGTAGGCCAGCGGAAACAGGATCACCCAGGTCGCAGGGTTGCTGCTCCAGGTTGCGGCGATGGCGACCGGGACGTTGGCACGAACGAACACCGCGGTCAGCGCGGCAACCGCGCTGTGGGCAAAGGGAACCAGGACACCCACGAACAATCCCAGCGCAATCCCGCGCGGAACCGAGCGACGGTTGAACCGCCACAGGTCGCTGCGCAGAACGCGATGCGCGAAGGGCCGAATGAAGCGGTTCGCTTCAAGCTCCTCGCGGGTCGGGAACCGGGCGCGCAGCCAGTCGATCACCCGGCCCTTCATCGGATGTCGCTCCGCAGCAGGGTACGGCGTTTGTGCCCCACCCACCAGCGCCAGGCCCAGCCTGAAACCAGGTATCCCGTGGCGGCCGCGATCGTGGCGACGATTACCAGACCAAGAGCCAGGGATTTCCCTTCGGCGGTCAGCCACTCGATCGCGCTCCACAGGTCGGTCAGCGCAAAGAGCCTGTCGATCGCCCCGCCCGCCTCGTTGTCGATGTGCAGCAGCAGGTTCCCCAACTGGTATGACCCCGCCCATATGAACGGCGTCGTGAAGGGATTGGTGACGAACGTGGTCAGCGCAGCAATCGGGACGTTGGCGCGCACCGGCATGCTGAGAATCGCGGCAAAGACGATCTGGGCGAACGGCAGCAGAATCCCCACAAGCAGCCCCAACGCCACCCCCCGCGGAACCGAGCGTCGCGTGAAACGCCACAGTTCGGAACGCAAGGTGGAGTTGGGAACCCACCGGCTGCGCTCCATCTGCTCGCGCGTCGGCATGGTGCGATGGCCCCAGTCGCGGATACGGGAGACGAGGTTGCTCATCCGTGATCTCGCATGATCCGTGCCTGCTCGCGCTTCCAGTCACGTTCCTTGACGGTCGCGCGCTTGTCGGCGGCGTTCTTGCCCTTGGCCAGTGCCAGCTCGACCTTGGCGCGGCCCTTGCCGTTGAAATAGATCGAAAGCGGCACCAGCGTCATGCCCTTGCGCTCAACCGCGCCGGTAAAACGATCAATCTCGCGGGCGTGGAGCAGCAGCTTGCGCGGACGCTTGGGCTCGTGGTTGTAGCGGTTGCCATGGCTGAATTCCGGCACGTTCGAGTTGATCAGCCAGACCTCGCCGTTCTTCACCTCGGCATAGCTCTCGGCGATCGAGCCTTCGCCGAAACGCAGGCTTTTCACCTCGGTTCCGGTCAAGGCGATTCCCGCCTCTGTCGTGTCCTCGATATAATAATCAAACCGCGCCCGCCGGTTCTCGGCGACGATCTTCTTCTTGTCGAACTGGGTGTTGCTTGGGCGAGCCATGGTCAGGCGGCATGTAGGGTGCGACGACGAAAAAGGGAACGGGGCAAAGGCGCAAAATCCTCCCCGTTGTGCAGCAATTGAACGGATTTCCTAAACCAGCCCCGCGTGCTCCAGCCCGGCGTCGACCGCCTTGCGCGATTCCGCGCTGCATGGGACGATCGGCAGGCGCACGTCTTCGCCGATCCAGTTCAGCACCCGCGTCATCGCGTACTTTACCGGGCCGGGAGAGCAATCGGTGAACAGCGCCTGATGGAGCGAGAAAAGCCGTTCGTTAAGCTCGTGGGCCCGTGCCACGTCACCTGCCATGCTCGCCGCCTGAAACTGCGCGCACAGGCGCGGGGCGACGTTGGCCGTGACGGAGATGCAGCCGACGCCGCCCCCGGCGTTGTATTGCAGCGCCATGTCGTCATTGCCGCATAGCTGAACGAAATCCGCTCCCAGCCCCAACCGATGGGCGGTGAGGCGGGTCATGTCGCCGCTCGCATCCTTGATCCCGACGATCCGCTCAGGGAAACGGCGGGCAAGTTCGACCACGGTTTCCGGCTTGATGTCGGTTACGGTGCGGCCGGGCACGTTGTAGAGCACGATCGGCAGGTCGACCTTTTCGGCCAGGTAGCTGAAGTGCGCGAGCAACCCAGCCTGGCTCGGACGATTGTAATAGGGCGCGACCATCAGCGCGGCGCGAGCGCCAACCTCCCTTGCCACCTGCATGTGCCACAGCGCGGTCTGGGTATCGTTGCTGCCGCAACCGGCGATCACCGGCACGCGGCCCGCCGCCTGCTCAACGCAGATAGCGAAGAGCCGATGCTGTTCGTCGTTGCTGAGCGTGGGTGCCTCGCCGGTGGTGCCGCAGGGAACCAGCGCGCCCGATCCTTCGTTTATCTGCCAGTCGACCAGCCGACGAAACGCCGCCTCATCAATCGCTCCATCGCGGAAAGGAGTCACCAGGGCCGGAATCGAGCCGGAAAACATGGACTTTACCTCTGCACTTGCCCCATAGGCCGGGCTATCCGGCCCTTGCACATGGGGGCTGCTTTCATTCAGCGCCTGATAAGGAGCAAATTTCGAGAATGTCCAGCATGGCGCGCATTACTTTTCCATTTCTGGCCCTGATTCTCGCTGTCCTGCCCGGCTGCGCCAAGGCGCAGGACGGTGCGGAATGGGATCAGGCCCGGATCAGGTTGCAGTCCGGCCCGGTCGGCGTAATGCAGCAGGGGGTCGATCGCTGGAAGCAGCTCAACGCCTCGGACCAGTTCGGCTTTTCCGACTATGCCGGGTTCCTGATGTCCTATCCGGGGTTTCCCGAAGAGGCCAGGTTTCGCCTCAACGCGGAACGCGCGCTTGATCGGGAGACTGCCGAACCTTCGCGAGTCGTCGCATTCTTCGATCGTTACCCGCCGGTGACCAACCAGGGCCGCGCCGCCTATGCGCTTGCGGCCAATTCGCTACGCCGCTCTGATGCCCTGAAAATCGCGCGTGACGCGTGGCGCGGCGGGCCGATGAGCGATGCCGCCGAGACGACGCTGTTCCCGCTCCTTGCCGGAACCCTCACCCCCGACGATCACGACGCGCGAATGGACGCTCTGCTGTGGGCCAATGCCGCGCCGCAGGCGGAACGCCAGATCGTCTATGTCTCCCCCGGTCGCCGCAACGGCTTTCTCGCCAGGCTCGCACTGGTCAAGAACATGGATCCGGCCGCGGGCGGAGCGGTCGTCAGCGCCGACGCGATGAAGGACGCGGGCTACGCGTACAACCGTTCGCGAATGCTGCGCGCAACCGGACAGGGGAGCAGCGCCGCCTGGACCCTGGCGTCGCGCCCGCCGCTGTCCGCCCCCGCGCGCGACGGGCGCAAGTGGGTCGCTGAACTGCTCGCGGCGGCGCGCTCGGGCGATGACCAGAGCGCGGTTCGCATCGCCAGCGGGATTGACGACGGCTTCGCGCCCGGCACCGACATCTCGCGCCTCTCCTTCCAGATCCGTGATGACTACACCTCGTTGATGTGGCTCGGCGGAACCAAGGCACTGTGGAGCCTGGGCAATGGGACCCAGGCTGCGCCGCTGTTCTGGCGCTATGGCAATGCCGCGCGCACCCCGCAGACCCGATCCAAGGGGTTTTACTGGGCAGGCCGGGCGATGACCCGCGCGGGCAACGCGACGGAAGCGCAACGCTATTTCCAGATGGCCGCAGCCTACCCGGATCAGTTCTACGGAATGCTTGCGCTCGAACGGCTATCGATGTCGCTGCCCGCGTTCAACCGCATGCCAAACGTCGCTCCGACCGTCGACCAGCGTAACGTCTTCAACGCCCGGCCATTGACCATGGCGGTGCGCGAAGTGGCGCGGGAGAGCGACTGGCCTACCGCAGTGCGGTTTTTCCGCGAGATCAGCGACCAGGCCGAGAGCGAGGTTGATCACGTCATGGTCGCCGATCTGGCGCGCGAACTGGGTCGGCGCGACCTTGGCGTCATTCTCGGGCAGTCGGCCCATACCGATGGTTATGGCGATTTCCAGAAGATCGCCTTTCCGCTGATCCCCACTCCGGCGGGGTCCGACTGGACCATGGTTCATGCGATCAGTCGGCAGGAGAGCCAGTTCGCGATGAACGCCGTCAGTCACGCAGGCGCGCGCGGATTGATGCAGCTCATGCCACGGACCGCGGCGGAGCAGGCAAGCAAATTGGGCTACAATTTCGATTCATCGGCGCTGACCCACGATGCCGGCTACAACCTGATGCTGGGCGATGCCTACTACGGCCGGATGATGGACTATTTCGGCGGCTCCTACCCGCTCGCCGTCGCCGCCTACAACGCGGGTGCGGGCAATGTGAACAAGTGGCTGCGCGCCAACGGCGATCCGCGCACCGGCTCGGTCGACTGGATCGACTGGATCGAGAAGATCCCGCTATCCGAAACCCGCAACTACGTGCAGCGCGTGTTGGAAAACGCCGTGGTCTATGAAGCGATGAACCCCGCCAAGGCGCGCTACAAGGGCGCCAATCCACTCAGCCACATCCTGGGCAAACGGACGCCGGGGTAGTCAGCGCGCGGCCTTCGGTTCAGGTTCACTTTAGCAGTCCGCTCAGCCCGAGCTTGTCGAAGGCCACGCGCCTAAGCTAACCCGCATACCATGAAGCCCGAAGGTCCGCCCATCACTCCTGCCGGCATGTCCGCTTTGCGGACACGCTATGACCATCTGCTCGGCACCGAACGTCCCGCCATTGTCGAGATCGTCAGTTGGGCAGCGGGCAACGGCGATCGCAGCGAGAATGGCGACTACCTCTATGGCCGCAAGCGCATGCGCGAAATCGATCGCGAACTGGCTCACCTCGCGCGGCGGATGAAGGCCTGCCGGGTGATCGACCCAGCGCGTCAGGAAGACCGGACCCGCGCATGGTTCGGCTCGCGAATCACCATCGCCGACGAGGATGATAACCACCGCGAAATCACGCTGGTCGGCGACGATGAGCAGGATGCCACGGCCGGACTGATCGGCTGGAGCGCGCCCATGGCCCGCGCGCTGCGCGGCGCGGCGGTGGGGGATTTGCGCCGGGTGCGCCTGCCCGCCGGTGAGAAGGAGTGGGAAGTGCTGGCGATCGCCTATCCCGACGAGGGGGTCTGATCATGGCGGAAGTGATCAACCTGCGCATGGCGCGAAAGACCAGGGACCGCGCCGAGGCCGAAGCCAAGGCCGCAGCCAACCGGGCGAGGCATGGACAATCCAAGGCCGAACGCGCCCGCCAGAAAAGCGACGCGGAACGCGCGACGCGCCTTCTCGACGGGGCGGAGCGCGAGGACAACCGCTGATGCGTACCACTTACGATAATGCGACCGTGCGCCTCTATCACCTCGATGGCGATGTTGAGGGAGGCGCGGCGCACACCCTGTTCTACGGCCCGCTGCTCGATGCGCTGCGCATCGCCGAGCAACAACCTGAAGAAGTGCAGGACGGCCTGTTCATCGCGACCGACAACGATGTTGTGGCGTATGTGGACCTGATCGGCGGAAGCTTTTGATCGCCATTTTAATGCCGCAATTTCAGCGTTCCGTGCCTTGAAACCCGAATCCGTAACGCGATGCCGATGCCCGATGCACAACCTGTCCAGATCGAAGCTGCCGCTTCCACTGCTGAGCAGGTCAAGCATTTTGATCTGGCGAAGGTTCCGGCGCCTCCACCCGGAAAGTGCGGTTCGTCGGACGGGGAAATCGTGGTCTGTGCGCAGGACCCTTCCCGCTATCGCCTCAAGCCGCTGCCCGATACACCGGACGAGCCTCCATTCGGGCGCGCGCAAACGACGATCGGCGGTGTGGATGTGGGCGTTCACACCGAAAGCACCGCTGTTGGAGGGTTTACGAGCAAGCGCCTGATGGCCGGGGCCAAGATCAAGTTCTGACGGCTTTCAACCAACATGGTTTTCTGCAAGAAGCCCGCCATGCTCCTCCGCCTGCTCACGCCCGCGATAACCTTGGCGCTTGCTACCCCGGCCCTCGCCCGCGATGCTTTGGGCATGTTCGAGACATGGGCCGCGTTCCGCGATGCCGCCGTTCCGCGCTGCTATGCGATCGCCATTGCCGAACCTTCAACGCTTCGTCGCGACTATCAGCCCTATGCCGATGTCGCCCATTGGCCCCGCCAACAGGTGCGTGGGCAGGTCCACTTTCGCCTGTCGCGCAAACTTGGGACCAATTCTCCGATCACGCTCTCGATCGGCGGGCAGCGACTGAACCTCGTCGGCGGCGGCGGCGATGCCTGGGCGGCGGACAAGCGAACGGATGCAGCCATCGCCGCCGCCATGCGCTCCGCCGATGAAATGACGGTCAATGCCCGCGGTGAGGACGGCAAGGGCTTTTCCAACACCTGGAAACTGGCGGGAGCGGCCACCGCGATGGACGCCGCCGCCGTCGGCTGTGCGCAGCTCCGCTAGATTTTACTGGCCATCGCGACTATATCGCCCGGCCTTATGGCCGACACTGCCCTCATGCCGATTCCGGGAATGCTTGATCCCGTCCCCGTCGCGCGCGACATCACGCCGCGCGAGGATGGACGTGTGGACCTGATCGGCCTGCCCCGCGGCCGCATCGCCGAACTGTTCGGCGAGGCCGGGCTTGACGCCAAGGCGGCGAAGTTGCGCGCCAAGCAAGTATTCCACTGGCTCTATCATCGCGGCGTCACCGATTTCGAGGCGATGACCGACATTGCCAAGACCATGCGCCCGTGGCTTGCCGAACGCTTCGTGATCGGACGGCCCGAAGTGGTGCTGGCCCAGCATTCGAGCGACGGCACGCGCAAATGGTTGCTCAAGACCGCCGACGACCAGGAATTCGAGATGGTCTTTATCCCCGACGCAGATCGGGGAACGCTGTGCGTTTCGAGCCAGGTTGGCTGCACGCTCAATTGCCGGTTCTGCCATACCGGGACGATGCGGCTCGTCCGCAACCTGACTCCGGGAGAGATCGTCGGGCAGGTCATGCTGGCGCGCGACGCGCTGGGCGAATGGCCGCGCACGGGCCAGGCCGATTTCGCGGCGCTGGGCGACGATCTGGTCGATGACGACGGCGGCTATTCGGCTGACGGGCGCCTGCTCACCAACATCGTGATGATGGGCATGGGCGAACCGCTCTACAATTTCGACAATGTTCGCGATGCGCTGAAACTGGTGATGGACGGCGATGGCCTCGCCCTGTCGAAGCGGCGGATCACGCTCTCCACATCAGGCGTGGTGCCGATGATGGCCCGCGCCGGGGAAGAAATCGGGGTCAACCTCGCCGTCTCGCTCCACGCTGTCAGCAAGGAAGTGCGCGACGAGATCGTGCCGATCAACCGCAAGTACGGACTGGACGAGTTGCTCGCCGCCTGTGCCGCCTATCCCCGTGCCTCGAACGCGCGGCGGATCACCTTCGAATACGTCATGCTCAAGAACAAGAACGACAGCGACGAGGATGCGCGCGAACTGGTCCGCCTGATCAAGAAGTACAAGCTCCCCGCCAAGGTCAACCTGATCCCGTTCAATCCCTGGCCCGGCGCGATCTATGAATGCTCGACGCCGGAGCGAATCCGGCGCTTTTCCGAAATCGTGTTCGAAGCGGGAATCAGCGCCCCCGTCCGCACCCCGCGCGGGCGCGACATCGACGCCGCCTGCGGCCAGCTCAAGACCGCGGCGAAAAAGCTGAGTCGCGCCGAGCTGGACCGACTCGCGGAGGAAAAGCAGGCAGCGCTCGGTTGATCGCGTTCGGGCAACGCTTCACCTGCTTCAGTCCGCGTTAAATCGGGCGTTCAGTTTGCTCGGTTCAAAGTCTCCTCAACATATGAGGAGATAATCATGCGCAAGTTCATCACCGCCGCCGTGCTGGCCGCGAGTGCGCTGACCGCAACGCCAGTCCTGGCCGACCCACCCTATTGGGCGCCTGCCCATGGCTGGCGCGATCACCATCGCGGCTATGACCGCGACGATGACGAATACGGGTATCGTGAAGATTACCGCCCGCGCTACTACCGGACCGACAACGGCATCCGTTACTGGCGTGGCGACAATGGCCGCTATTACTGCCGCCGCTCTGACGGCACCACCGGCATGCTGATCGGTGGCGCGGTTGGCGCTCTGGTTGGCCGTTCGATGAACCGCTACGGCGACCGCGCCCCGGGCACGATCATCGGCGCTGCCGCCGGTGCGTTGCTGGGCCGTGAAGTGGACCGTGGCCAGACCCGCTGTCGTTAATCCGGAAGAGGCCAAGCCCTTCGGGTCGCAGGGGCCGGAGCGCGGTTCACCCGCGTTCCGGCTCTTTGCAATTGATAGCTGCACGCCCTTCACCGCAACTTCGGCACGGTTCACCATAAGCTACAAGCCGACGTTCAGTTTGAGGTGTTCAGGCTCAGCAATGTGAATTCAAGGAGCAAACAATGCGCAAGATTCTGATCGCGACAGTTATCGCCGCGACCGCCCTGCCCTCCACCATGGCCTATGCCGATCCGCCGCGATGGGCTCCGGCGCACGGCTGGCGCGCCAAGAACGGTGACATCGAATATCGTCGCACTGACAACGGCATCCGCTATTGGCGGGGCGAGGACGGCCGTTCCTACTGCCGTCGGCCAGACGGCACGGTCGGATTGCTGATCGGCGGTGCGGCAGGTGCGCTGGTCGGGCGCGCGATCGACACGGAAGGTGATCGCGCCACCGGAACGATCGTTGGCGCCGCAGCCGGTGCGCTGCTCGGCAACCACATCGCGAAGAACCGCGCGCGCTGTCATTAACCACCGAGGAAAAGACTTTTCCTGACGCGGCCGGGTGTGCATGGTTGAGGCCATGCCCCCGGCCGTTCTCATTACCGGCGCAGGCCGCCGCATCGGCGCTGTGCTGGCCCGTCGCTTTGGCGAGGCAGGCTGGCACGTTGTGATACACGTCGGCCATGATCCCGATGGCGCGCGGGTCCTCGCCTCTTCGCTGCCCAGCGCGGAAGTGGTGCAGTGCGACCTGCTTGACGGAGATGCTGCCCTGACGATGGTGGCCGACGCGGCCGACCGGCTCGGCGACTGGCGCGTCCTGGTCAACTGCGCGGCGGTGTTTCATCCCGATACCGCGCAGGCGATCGACCCGACGGTTTTTGCCGAAGCGATCACCGTCAATGCCGAAATCCCGGTACGGATAAGTCAGGCCTTCCTTGCCCTCGCCCGTACCAACGGCGGCAAGCGGGTGATCCAGTTCCTCGATCAAAAGATCGCCAATCCCAACCCCGATTTCTTCAGCTACACCATGGCCAAGCACGCCTTCGCCGCCAGCGTGAAAATGCTGGCGATGGCGCAGTCCGATCCGACGACGCGCATCTACGGCCTAGCCCCCGGCGCGATGTTGCCGAGCTTTGACCAGATCGCGCGCGAACATGAAGTCAGCGGACGGATGAACCTGCTGCGCCGCCTCACCGATCCCGGTGAATTGGCAGACGCCGCCTTGTTCATGGCCGATGGCTACCTGGCCAGCGGCGAGACGCTGTTCGTTGATTCCGGCCAGCACCTGCTCTCCCAGCCGCGCGACGTGCTCTATCTTGCGCGGGAACAGGGGTTGCCTTCAGCGCCCGATCACCGTAACCGGGCCGAGCAATCTGGGGAGTAGCCAGCCGCTGAACAGCGGCCCCGCGTCGTCAACATGCTTGGTCGAGAGGCCATGGCGCGCGGAGGACGGGACACCGTTCGGGCGAGACCAATGGCATCGCGCCTTCACCTGGCCGGGTGGGAGGGCGGTGCTGTTGTCTGTCTCTACCCGGCCCGGAGTTCTACAATGGAAGCCTTTCTTTCCTCCGCCGCGGTCGTTGCGCTCGCCGAAATTGGCGACAAGACCATGCTGCTGGCCATCATCCTTGCCGCCCGGTTCCGCGCGCCATGGCAGATCATCGCCGGCATCTTCGCCGCGACGATCGCAAACCATGCCCTGGCCGCGCTGGTTGGCAGCGAAGTCGCCGGACTGCTGGAGGCGCCATGGTTCCGCATCGCCGTGGCCCTTGGCTTTATCGTCATGGCAGGCTGGACGCTGATACCCGACAAGTTCGACGATGAAGACCACTCCATCCGCCAGCGCGGCGGCGTGTTTCTCACTACGCTTGTCTCGTTCTTCCTGGTCGAAATGGGCGACAAGACCCAGGTGGCGACCATCGCGCTGGCCGCGCACTACAAGGCGGTTCTGCCGGTGGCCGCCGGAACCACGCTGGGCATGATGCTCGCCAACGTCCCTGCCGTTTTCCTGGGCGAGGCGATCGAGAAACGGATCTCGATGAAGCTGACCCGCACGCTTGCCGCGCTGTTGTTCCTCATGCTCGGATTGTGGCAGCTTGCCGAAATCTTCGGGTGGCTCGGCTGATTGTAACTTGCAATAGGCGTCGGGTTGCATAGCCTGCCCGCCATGTGGTTGCTCGACAAGATGTTGCGGAGCGTGATCCGCGAGGGCCAACTGGTCATAACCGACCATGACGGCACGGTTTATTCCTACGGCGATGCCTCGGCAGAGCCATTGCGGATCCGCTTTACCGACAAGGGCGCGGCCTTCCATGTCGCCAAGGACCCGCGCATCGGCGCGGGCGAGGCCTACATGGATGGTCGCCTGGTAGTTGAGCCACCGCATGACATCCGCGACATGGTGTTGCTGGTCATGCGCAAC
>JAGWUU010000206.1 GCA_028868335.1 Sphingomonadales bacterium
CGGCACGATCAGCGGCGGGATGATCCCCAAGCTGGAAACCTGCATCCACGCGGTGGAAGCCGGGTGCGAGGCGGCGGTCGTGCTCGATGGGCGTGTGCCCCACGCCATGCTGCTCGAAATCTTTACCTCGCGCGGCGCAGGTACGCTGATCCGCGCCTGACCGTTCCGGTTGGCGCCGGAAGCCGAAAGGAAGTTCCATGCGTCCAGCGTCGGTTCAGCCGGGATTGATCGTTCTTGTCGCGGTTGCAGTTGGTGCGATTGCGCTTTCGGGTTGCGGCCGCGACGACGCCGCGCCGCAGGAACAGGGCAGTGGCACGCCGTCCGCGCCTCCATCCGGCAAGTCCTCGCTCTCGATCCTCCCCAAGGCAGTCCCGCCCTCGATCTCGCGCGATCCGCAGGAGGTGTTGCTATCGTGGGCCAAGGCGGTTTCGCTGAAGGACTGGCCCACGGCCTATGGCTATTGGGGCGAACATGGCAGCGCCAGCGGCCTGACGCTTGATCAGTTCACGGCAAGCTGGGGCAAGTTGCAGCAACCCGATCTGGAAATCGGCAAGGGCGTGCTGGAAGGCGCGGCGGGGTCGTCCTACTATTCGGTTCCGGTCACGATCGTCGATGGCAAGCGGCGCATTCCCGGCGCGATCGTGTGGCGCCGTGTCAACGATGTCGACGGGGCCACGCCGGAGCAACTGCGCTGGCATATTGAAAGCGCAACACTGAAGCCTTAGGTGCAGGCGCTCAAAGGGGAAATCTGCCGTGCTGCTTTATTCGATACTCGGTGCGATCGGCTATCTTATCTGGGTGATCCGGATGGTGATCATCTGCCAATTTGTACTGTACCTGCTGATTGCCTTCAATGTTGTTGATACCCGCAATCGTTTTGTCAGCGGAATGTGGGATGCGCTAAACGCGATCGTGGAGCCGATGGTTGCTCCGATCCGGCGCGCCCTGCCGGCGGTTGGGGGAATGGATTTTTCCTATATGGTTCTGATATTTGGCCTGTCGATCCTGTCCCATGTCGTCGCAACGGCGGCGCAGGCGGTATATCCATGAGCGCGACTGTGATCGACGGAAAGGCCTTCGCCGCCGGGTTGCGCGCGCGCGTCGCGGGTTTCGCGGCCAGCTTTGAACGGTCGGCCGGTCGCAAGGCGGGCCTTGCCGTGGTGCTGGTTGGCGAGGATCCGGCGAGCCAGGTCTATGTCGCGTCCAAGGCCAGGCAGACGGTCGAATGCGGCATGGCCAGCTTCGAATACAAGCTTCCCGTCGATACCGCGCAGACTGACCTGATCGCGCTGGTCGACCGGCTCAACGCCGATCCCGCGGTGGACGGAATCCTTGTCCAGTTGCCGCTGCCCAAGCACCTCGACGAACAGGAAGTCGTGGCGCGGATCAACCCTGACAAGGACGTCGACGGGCTCACCCCGCTGAGCAGCGGGCGGCTCGCGCTGGGTCAGCCGGGGCTGGTGCCGTGCACGCCGCTTGGCAGCCTGATGCTGCTCAAGGACCGGCTGGGCGATCTCACTGGCCTCGATGCCGTGGTGATCGGTCGCTCGATCCTGGTCGGCAAGCCGATGGCGCAACTGCTGCTGGGCGAGAACTGCACCGTCACGATCGCCCACAGCCGCACCCGCAACCTGCCCGAAGTGGTGCGCCGCGCCGACATCGTGGTTGCCGCGGTGGGGCGTCCGGAAATGGTCAAGGGTGACTGGATCAAGCCCGGCGCGACCGTGATCGACGTCGGCATCAACCGCCTGCCGCCCGAGGAGGGCAAGGCCAAGGGCCGTCTGGTGGGCGATGTCGCCACGACGGAGGCGCTGGCTGTGGCCGGTGCGGTTACGCCGGTTCCGGGCGGGGTCGGGCCGATGACGATCGCCGTACTGCTGCGCAACGCGCTGGTCGCGGCGCACCGAAACGCCGGGGTGGCGTTGGCCGACGGAGCATTGTAAACACGCGCCAATGAAGCGCGCGCTCCTTGGCCTTTCGGCCCTATCGCTGACCCTCTCTCCAGCCATGGCGCGTGATCGCGATCGCGGGCCGGGAACCGGCTATGCCAACCCCAGCGCGGTGATCGCCGCAGAGATCGCTTTTGCCAAGCTCGCCCGGGAAAAGGGCCAGTGGACCGCTTTTCGCGCCACCGCGACCAAAGATGCCGTGATGTTCGAGCCGCAGATGGTGCTGGCCGAGCAATGGCTCAAGGGCAAGGCCGATCCGGCCAAGGCGGTCGCCTGGCAGCCGCACCAGATCTGGGCAAGCTGCGATGGCAGCTATGCCGTCACGCGCGGGGCGTGGCAGCATGGTGACAGCACCGGCTATTTCACGACAGTCTGGCAGCGGCAGAAAAAGGGCGATTACAAGTGGATCATGGATCAGGGCGATGCCCTGCCGTTCCCGCTCGACGCGCCGGAAATGATCGCCGCCAAGGTTGCCGATTGCCCTGCGGGGTATCACGGCAAGCCTGGCAAGCAGCCCAAGCTGCCGCCTGCGCCGTTCGATCCGGCGCATCGTGCCGGCAAGTCCGATGACGGCACGCTGACCTGGGACGTCACCGTCGCGCAGGATGGCGCGCGGCGCTTCGTGGTGACGATGGCCAGCGGCGGCCAGCCTGTTACCGTGCAGGACCTGCAGGTCGACGCACCGGCGAAGTGAACTGATGCTCGACCTGTTCCTGTCTGCCTTCGTCACCCTGTTCGTGGTGATCGACCCTCCGGGCTGCGCCCCGATCTATGCCGGGCTGGTGACGGACGCGTCGTCACGCCAGGCCGCCTCGATGGCCGTGCGCGCCTGCCTGATCGCCGCCGCGATCCTGCTGGTGTTCGCGCTGTTCGGCGAACAACTGCTGGGCGCGCTGCATATCCAGCTCAACTCGTTCCGTCTTGCCGGTGGGATCATGCTGTTCGTCATCGCCATGGACATGGTGTTCGAAAAGCGCACCCAGCGCCGCGAGGAACGGGCGGAAAAGATCAGGGCCCACAACGCCCAGACGCCCGAGATCGACGACGTGTCGGTCTTTCCGATGGCCATGCCGATGATCGCCGGGCCCGGCTCGATCGCCACGATCATGCTGCTGATGAGCCGGGCGGAAGGTACACAGCAGACCCTGGTAATCCTGGCTGCCACGGCGGCGGTGCTGCTTCTCACGCTCCTCGCCCTGATCGCAGCCCGCCCGCTGATGCGCCTGCTGGGCGCGCAGGTAGAGGCGGTGATCACCCGCCTGCTGGGTGTGCTGCTGGCGGCGCTGGCCGCGCAATACGTGATCGACGGGGTGAAGGCGGTGCTGGGCTAGCCCCGCCGTCCCGCCCGGTCAGGGAACGATGATGTTGACGATCGCGCGGGTGATCGCGTCCACCACATAGACCCGGTCGTCACGGTACATGTAGCGATAGTCGCGGTTCTGCCCGTAGTGCGAGCGGTAATAGTCCGGCAGCCTGTCGTAAGGGGTATAATACCGGGTCCAGCCATCGGGAAGGCGGTCGCCCTTGCGCCATTGGCCGGGTGGAAGGCAGCCGGGGTTCTTCCTGGCGAGCCCGGGCGGGCAGCCCTGGCCACCCCAGCGATTGTCGGCATTGGCGTGCGACTTGCCGTGATGGCCGTGGCCCCTGCCGCGATAGCCGTCATCGTCGCGGCCACGCCCGCCATCGTCATAACGATCCTGGTCGTGATTGCCGTGGCCGTGGCCCGGCGGCGGATCGGCGAGCGCCAGGGTCGGGACTGCCAGCGCGAAAGCGGCAACACCAAGGACGGCGAGCTTGAGCGTCATGTGCGGTTCTCCTTTGCCGGTGCGTCAATCAGAACAGAACAAACCCAAAAAGGCATCAGCCTCGCAATTGTTCCCCGATCGCGCGGTCTATTGCAACGTCACGCGCCCGTCGTCGCTGTCACGCCTGCCGAAGAACTGCATCAACTGGACCAGAAGCTCGCACCGAGCGGCGAGGCTGGGCGCTTCGAGCAGGGCCTGCTTGGCAGCGCCGTCGAACGGAGCGATCTGGCTGACTCCGTCAATAAGCGACTGGTCGTCGAGCCGGGTCACGGCATCCCAGTCAATCGAATAGCCCTGCGAATCGGCGAAGCGCCGCGCCTCGCGTTCGAAACCGGCGCGCTCAACCGGGGAGAGCGCGGCGCCATCGTCATCGCCCAGCAGTTCCCCTTCGACCTGACGGAACGGGGTCGCGGCGTCGATTTCGTGCAGCACGCGAAATCGCGCCTCGCCTTCCAGCACGATGTTGAAGCGCCCGTCGTCCAGCGCCTCTACCTCGCCGATCTTGCCGATGCAGCCGATCGCGAAAAGCGGGGCGCCTTCTTCCGGCCGTTGCGGCTGAATCATGCCGATGCGGCGATCGCGCGCCAGGGCATCCTTGATCATCGCCCGGTAGCGCGGCTCGAAGATGTGCAGCGGCAACTGCAGGCCGGGAAACAGAATCGCGCCGGGCAGGGGGAAGATCGAAATACGCATGGGCTGGCTCTCCGCGCCTAGCCGAACAGGATCAGCGAAAGCCGCCGCCGCGTCGCCGCGACCCACGGGTCCTCCAGACCGACCGCTTCGAATATCTGGAGCAGCTTGGCCCTGGCCGCGCCCTCGTTCCACTCGCGGTCGGTAGCGATCATCGCCAGCAGCGTATCGGCGGCCGAATCGCGATCGCCGGCAGCAAAGGCACCCTCGGCATAGGCCAGTTGAGCCTCCATGTTCGCCGGACTGGTATTCGCGGCGGTGCGCAGGGCGGCAAGCTCAGCGTCCTCGGGGCGGCTTCGGGCCAGATCGAGCGCGGCGGCGGCGCGAAGCATCTCGGGGTCTTTGCCAAGCGCTTCGGGCGCGGCGGCAAGGATCGCCGCAGCCTCGTCGAGCGCGCCGGTCTGGACCAGGGCGCGCACCTGTCCGCCCGTCGCCGCCGCGCTGTCAGGGGCAATCTCCGCGATCTGGGCGAATATGCTCGTCGCCCGCGCGCCGTCACCTTCGGCCAGGGCGGCTTCTCCCATAGCCAGCAGCGGAGCGATGTCCTGCGCCGGTTCGCCGCCGGGTTTGATTGGAAGCTGGGCAAGCAACTGGTCGAGCGTCGTCTTCAACTGGCTTTCGCTGCGGGCATTGGTGAGGTCTGCAACCGGCTGGCCCTGGAACAGCGCATAGACCGTCGGGATCGAGCGCACCTGGAACTGCGCGGCGATGAACTGCTCTTCATCGACGTTGATCTTGGCAAGGGTCACGCCCTTGTCGGCATAGTCCGCCGCCACCTTTTCCAGAACCGGGGTAAGCGCCTTGCACGGCCCGCACCACTCGGCCCAGAAATCGAGGATGACCAGCGAATGCATCGACGGCTCGACCACCGCCTTGCGAAAGCGATCGACCGCCTTCTGTTCATCGAGGTTGAGGCCCATGGTCGCCAAAGGGGAAACTCCATCGCAATTCGGATTGTTTGCGCCAATGTGGGCCTTCGGCGCCATTTGTGAAGGGAGAAACCGCGCGCGGCGCACAAAGGCACTTTTCCCCTTGGCAAGCCCATGGGCCGATGCTAACGGCGCGCCTCCACCCCGATCCACCGCTGCACAAGCACAGGATCGCAGGCGTTCGAGCGGGCGTAGCTCAGGGGTAGAGCACAACCTTGCCAAGGTTGGGGTCGAGGGTTCGAATCCCTTCGCCCGCTCCAGTTTCT
>JAGWUU010000207.1 GCA_028868335.1 Sphingomonadales bacterium
ATCACGTTGCCGTGCATCGGATCGCACGACCACACCACCGGGTGCCCTTCGCGCTTCACCGCGCGGACCAGTGGCGCAAGGCCAGCTTCGACCTTGTCATCGCCGAACCGGCTGATCAGCGTGATCCGGCCCGGTTCGCGGCCCGGGTTCAGCACGTCGAGCTGGCGCAGCAGCTCGTCCGGGGCAAGGCTGGGACCGCACTTGAAGCCCAGCGGATTGCCGACGCCACGCAGGAATTCGACATGCGCAGATCCTTCGAAGCGCGTGCGATCGCCAATCCACAGCATGTGCGCGCTGGTATCGTACCAGTCTCCGGTCAGCGAATCCCGCCGGGTCATCGCCTGCTCGTAGGCAAGGTGAAGCGCTTCGTGGCTGGTGTAGAAGCTGGTGCCCTGCAATTGCGGCACGGTCTGCGGGTCGATCCCGCAAGCCTGCATGAAGTCCAGCGCCTCGCCGATGCGGGTCGACACTTCCTCGAACTTCGCCGCCCACGGGCTACGGCCCATGAAATCCAGCGTCCACTGGTGGACCTGGCGCAGATTGGCATAGCCGCCGGTCGAGAAGGCGCGCAGCAGGTTGAGCGTCGCCGCCGACTGCGAGTAACCCTGAAGCAGGCGCTGCGGATCGGGGATGCGCGATTCAGCGGTGAATTCGATCCCGTTGATGTTGTCGCCAAGGTAGCTTGGCAGCTCGACCCCGCCCTGCACCTCGACCGGTGACGAGCGCGGCTTGGCGAACTGCCCTGCCATGCGGCCCACCTTCACTACCGGCTGCTTGGACGCGAACGTCAGCACCACCGCCATTTGCAGCAGCACGCGAAACGTATCGCGGATGTTGTTCGGGTGAAATTCGGCGAAGCTTTCGGCGCAGTCACCACCCTGGAGCAGGAATCCCTTGCCCGCGGCCACCTCGGCCAGGTCAGCCTTGAGCGCCCGCGCCTCGCCAGCAAAGACCAGCGGCGGAAAGCTGGTCAGCGTACCCGTCACCTTGGCCAGCGCCGCGGCGTCAGGGTAGGACGGCAGATGCCGCGCCTCTTGCGCCTTCCAGCTATCGGGGGTCCAGGTACGCGTCACGACTTCGCTCCTAATCAGCAAGGCGCGCGCCATAGCCCGCCCTGCCCCGGAATGCAAAGTTGGAAAGGCCGATCGTCGCGATCACGCAACTTTGTTGCAAGTGTAACGATCAGCGTCCAGCGCCGGGGAGCGCCGTTCCGGAAGGCAATTCGGTCGCCAGCTTCTGTCCTTGCGGTATCACCGCCACGCGCCAGCTCGAACCCGGCTTCAGGTACTTGGCGGCAAGCGCCTGCATGGCGAGTGGGGTCGTTCTGGTCATGTCGGGCAGCAACGTGCGCAGCGATGCGAACTTGCGCTGGTCCTCGGTCGCACCTTCAAGCTGGTTCATGAAGAACGCGCTGGACGTGTAAGCGCGGGTGAGTTGTTGCTTGAGCGGTTCTGTCACGCGTGACAGTTCGTCTGCACTTGGTGGACGTGCCACCAGTTCGGCTGCGATCTCGTCCGCAATGGCGAAGAATACCGGAACGGCCTTGGGTTGAAGCTGGCCCAGGGCGATGATCGCGCCGCCGTTGTTGAGGTCTGTCGGCCAGGAATTATAGACTTGGGGGGAATAGCTCGCGCCCAGCTTTTCGCGCATCGCGTCGAGCAGACGGTTCTGGAATAGCTGAGCCAGAATCTCGAGCTGACGACTTTCTGTTATCCCGGCCATACCCCCGCCGGTCGGCCAGGTGACCACCGCCGCCGCCTGCCCCGGATCACCGCGATGCTGCAACACGATCGGTTGGCTTGCCGGTGGCAGATCGGGGAAGCTGGCCTTGCTTACCGTCGGCGCCAGCGGCTGACGCGAGGGAAGAGCGCCAAAAGTCTTTTCCAGCGCGGTAAGCGCGTCGGCTCGGTTGAAATCACCAAATACCTGGACCTCTATCGGTCCCGCCTGGAGCATCGGTTCCCACACCTCGCGGAAACCCTTGACCGTCACCGCATCAATTTCCTGCGGTGTGGCGGTGCGGAAACGCGGATCGCGCCCATGCTGGAGGAACGACAGATCGCGCTGGATCACCCCTTGCGGCGAAGTGGCGAAGGTTTCGTATTGAAGCTTGGCCGCTGCCTTGGCGCGCAATACGGGATTGGCATCCCAACGCGGCATGGCGAACTTGGCGGCGAACAGATAAAGTTGGTCGGCCAGATCGGCCCCGCGCGTGTTGGCGGAAAACTGGAAGGCTGCGTCCCCGACCGCAAAGTCGAAGCCCATCTTCCGTCCGGTCGAAATCCGGTCAAGTTCCTCCTGACCAAGAGGACCCTCGCCCGAACCGACCAGCGCCATGTCACCCAGCGTGATATAGGGAGCATCGCCGGACTGGAACGCGCGATAGCCACCGCCAAACCGCACCTTGACCGTCACCCGACCCGGCTCATCGGTGGTGGGCCACATGAGCACCTTGATACCGTTTGACAACTCGACCTGTTCGATTTCCAGCACCGAGCTTGGCGTTGCGGTAACCACCTTCCCTGGGGGGCCGATCGGCGGAAGCTCCGCAAAGGAAATCGGCTTGCTGTCCAGCCTTGCCTTGCCGTCGGCCTTGACTGGCACGGTCAACGCCAGCTTGAGCGCGCCCGCATCGGCCTCGCCCGCCTTGGAGGTAACATAGATCGCGCGGGTCACCGCCCCCTTGAACAGCGAGCGGGTGTGATCGAGCACTGCCTGCGGAGTAAACATAGGGCGCGAGCGATTGAAGATGCCCTGCACCGTCTCGGGCGAGGCGACCGTCTCACGAATATCGAGCGCGGTGACAATGTCGTCAGCCAGTTTCGATCCGGGTTGAAGCCTGCGCTGTTCGACCGAGCTTTCGAAGGCAACGTTCATTTCCGCCACCTCGCGGTCAATCTCGTCCTGGGTCGGCGCACTGTCCATCGCATCTGCGATGACTGCGCGCACGTCTCCCAGTGCCTTCTTCCAGTTGTCGCTCAGCGGAGTGACCGAAACGAATGTCGCGTCAGCGCTGCGGCTCACCTTCTCCTGATTGACCTGCGCAGCAAGGAAACTGCCACCGCCCCGCGCTCTCGCCTCGAGCCGACGGTTGATGATCGCCTGGGCCAGCGAGTCGACCATGATCCCCTGGTTGTAAACGATCGTGTCGTGAACCGGACGCCATGGCCGCATCACTGCATAGGTGATCCCGCGCGGAACGTCGGGCTCGACCAATACGCGGGTTTCCCCAACACCATCCGCCCCGCTTCCATTCGGCGCAACCGGATCGCCGAATGCGGGGGCCGCGGTTGGTTTGCCAGCGCCCTTCCAATCACCGAAATACTTGCGCACCAGGGTCGCGAGCTGCACCGGATCGGCATCGCCTACCGCCACGATCACGGCGTTGTCGGGACGATACCAGCGCGCATGGAAAGCGCGGACCGACGCCTGGTTCGCCGCCTCGAGCGTTTCGCTGGTGCCGATCACCTGGCGGACCGCCAGCCGCTGTCCGGCGAACAGCGTCTGCTGGGTGGCTTCGGCGAGACGTTCAGCCGTGCCACCCCGCTCGCGCTTTTCGGCAAGCACGATCGGCACGTCGGTTCGAACATTGGCCTCGCTCAGGGTCGGCGCGATCATCATGCCCGAAAGCAGCTTGAAGGCTTCGTCGAGCGAAGTTGCCGTCGCATTCGGCAGGTCAAGCTTGAAAGTGGTGCTTACGGGGCTGGTTTCGGCATTGGTGTCACTGCCAAAGGTGGCGCCAAGGCGCTGGAACGTGGGGATCGCCGCGCCGTCTGCCAGATAGCGGGACTGGCGGAACACCATATGCTCAAGCAGGTGGGCATAGCCGCGCTCACTTTCGCTTTCGTACAGCGAACCGGCATCTATTCGAATGCGGATCGAAACCTGCCCCGGAGGCACGCCGTTCCTTCGCACCGCATAGCGCAGCCCATTGGGCAATTCGCCAAAGACCCATTCCTTGTCCCGCGGCACGTCGCTGCCGCGGTAAAGCCAGGAATCCGCATTGCCGGCTAGAGCCGCAGGATCGGGTGCGCCCTCAGTAGCCGGTCCGGCCACCGCAGGCTGAGCCAGCATGACGGCGATGGAAAGGATCGAGGCGACGCTGCAGACGGAGCGGAAATTCAGGCGCATGCCCGAGGTATAGGAGGGGCTTTCCTGAAGGGCCAGTGAATAGCGCGGATCAACCGGGCTTTGCCGGGCTTGTCAGCGTGGGCAACAATTCCACCTGAAACACCAGATCGGAGTTTGCGGGAATCGGCCCTGCGACGCGCTCACCATAACCCTGGGTCGCTGGAATGCAGAGCCGATAGATCGAGCCCGCCGGCATCAGCGCCAGTCCTTCCGAAAAACCGGGAATGACCCGCTTCAGCCCGAATGAGGCTTCGGTCGCCTGATCGAACACCTCTCCATTGGCGGCGAGGTAACCGATGTAATTCACCGTTACCGCGGCATCCTCGGCCGGCTTGGGTCCGGTGGCGGCACGCAGCACCCGATACCCCAGTCCCGAAGCGGTCTTGGCCGTGCATAGGCGTTGCGCCGCCGGAATGATCTGCTTGAGCGGCAGCGGAATGATCTGGGCACTGCTGGTAGGGACAACGGCCCTGCGCGGAGCCGGCTTGGCCACCGTTTCCGCGGAGGTGGCGGCGAGGCCGAGCATCATGATGCAAATGGTCAGGTGACGTGCGGTGCGGTGCGTGTTCATCGGCGGCTCTATAGGGACACGCAGCCACCTTTGCCAGCATCTGTGCGGCGCTTTTCCCTTGACCGTCCTTTTCCGCCACCTACATGCCACGCATCATGTTTATCGAGACCGAAACGACACCAAACCCCGCGACACTCAAGTTCCTGCCTGGCCAGCAGGTAATGGAAGTTGGCACCCGCGAATTTCGAAACGAGGAAGAAGCCGTTGCATCTCCTCTGGCAGCGGCGCTGTTCGACCTCGGGGACGTTACCGGAGTATTCTACGGTCGCGATTTTATTTCCGTGACCGCCGCGCCCGGTGTGGAATGGGCCGGACTGAAGCCGCAGGTCGTTGCCATGCTTCTTGACCATTTCGTCACAGGCGCGCCATTGTTTGCCGGTCCCGATGCCAGCGGCATCGTGGTCCCGCCCGATGACGACGATCTCGACGATGACGGTGCCGATCCCGATGTTGTCGCCCAGATCAAGGATCTGATCGAAACCCGGGTGCGCCCCGCAGTCGCCAACGATGGCGGTGACATCATTTATCGCGGGTTTCGCGGCGGTGTTGTCTATCTGACGATGCAAGGGGCTTGCTCGGGCTGCCCATCGTCCACCGCGACGCTCAAAAACGGGATAGAATCGCTGCTCAAGCACTATGTGCCTGAAGTCACCGAAGTTCGCGCGGCCTGACACCCATCGCCAATTACACCACAGGGGAATTTCTTCGCATGGCCCAGCCGCTTTCCGACGCCGCGCTTGATCAACTGTTTCGCACCGCCCGCACTTACAACGGCTATCTCGACCAGCCGGTCACGACCGAGCAATTGCACGCGCTTTGGGACCTGATGAAGATGGGGCCGACGTCGGCCAATCAGCTTCCGGCGCGACTGGTTTGGTGCACCACCGACGAAGCCAAGCAAAGGCTTGCTGCTTGCACGATGCCCGCCAA
>JAGWUU010000208.1 GCA_028868335.1 Sphingomonadales bacterium
CCCCCCGCCGACGCGCCAGCCTGGGGGAAAGACGCGGCCGAAGCGGCTTCCTAGAGTGACGGCCATCCCGTCCACCTCACAGGAAGCCCACGATGAAGCCCACCACCAGCCGCCGCCGCCAGTTCGGTGCCTCCCTCGTCGAGATGGCGATCGCTGCGGCGGTCGCATCCATCAGCATCGGTAGTGCGATTCCGTCCTTGAACGCGCTGATCCAGCGCCAGCAGATCGAAGGCACGACCGCACAACTGCGCACCGATATCCATTGGATGCGCAGCCTGGCCGTCGCACGCAATCAGTCGCTGCGCATCAGTTTCACGAAGCTGCCGCAAGCGGCCTGCTACGTCATCCACACCGGCGCCGGCAAGGACTGCCCCTGCGACGCGGACGGTCAGCCGCAGTGCCGCAATGGCGCCGTGGCGCTGCGCAGCGTCGCGTTCGCGGGCGGCGGCGCGGTCGACGTGACATCGAATTCGTCATCGATGCTGGTAGACACCGGGCACGGCACGTTCACGCCTACCGGCAGCATCACGGTACGCGGGCGCGACGGCCGGGCATTGAAACTGGTGCTCAACATCATGGGTCGCGCGCGCATCTGCGCACAGGGGGACGGTCTGCCCGGCCACCCTCACTGCTGATCCATAGCCCCTCATGCAAGGGGTCAGGCGACGGACGGTGCGTTGCCGCCGACCAGTGGCGACGGGGTACGAACCGGCGCCGCAGGTGCTCGCGATAATTCGACCATGCAGCGTCCCGTCTTGACCCCCTACCAGATCATCCGGCAGCAATCCGGATTCACGCTGATCGAATTGATGGTCGCCATCGTCGTCGTGGCGATCCTGGCGGCAGTGGCTTTTCCCTCATATTTGAACTCGGTGCGCAAGAGCCGACGCTCCGAGGCAATCAGCGCATTGACATGGATCCAGCAAGCCGAGGAACGTTATCGCGCCAATTGCACGACCTACTCAAATACCCTTGCGGCACCGAATGGACCCTGCGCGACTGCCGGCGGTGGCATCGGCCCGCCGCCGGCGGGATCGGGCTATTACACCTACACGATCGACTACACCGATGCGCCGGGAGGGACGGCCTATATCGCTAGCGCGACGGCCAACGTCGGCACGTCACAAGCAGCGGACGCCAACTGCTATGTGATGAGTTTGCAGATCCTCGCCGGCGCGGTCAGCTATGGAAGTTACCAAGCCGGCAGTGGGCCGCCGGTGCCTCCGGCCGCGCCACCGAACAACAATTTGGCGGACAGTGGGAAATGCTGGAGTCGCTGATGTTCGATCGCTGCAACAGATCCGATCGCGGGTTCACGCTCGTCGAAATGATGTTCGTTGCCGCGGTGCTCGCCATCCTGTTGACGATCGCAGCGCCTTCGATGACCAAGATGATCGAAATGCAGCGGCTCAAGAGCACGACCGCGGAGATCGTGACCAATCTTCAGTACGCCCGCAGCGAGGCCGTCGCGCACAATCAGGACGTGTCGTTTTCGGTCCTTAGCTCAGCCGGTTCGACCTGCTATGTAACCTGGATGCAGGGTGCGGTGAACAAGTGCAATTGCGCAAATCCACCCGGATCCATTTGCACTGGTGAGTTGCACTCGGTGTCGATTCCCAAGAGCACCGGCGTACAAGTCAAGCAGAACCAGGTGGTGGTAGCACCCATCTACACGCAGCTCTTCTTCAGCGCCGACGGGTTGCAGAACAGCGCCTTCAATCCGTTCATCATCCACGCAGTTCTCACCAACGGCGCCGCCAGCGAACTCCAGGTGGCGGTCTGCCAGATGGGGCGACCACGGATCTGCACGCCCGCCGCCAACGCGGTCGCCGGCTACCCCGTCTGCCCCGCGAACATTGCCGAACTGTGCACCACGCCATGAAATCGTCAAACATGGGCATGCGCAAGTGCGGGCGAAGTCAACGAGGTTTGTCATTGGTCGAACTGATGGTCGGCGTCGCCATTGGCTTGTTCATCGTGGCGGGGGCTGCCACCGTCGTCTCGACTCAACTGGTGGACACCAGGCGACTGACGCAGGAGGCACAGGTTCAGCAGGATCTGCGCGCGGCGCTGGACATCATGACGCGGGAGTTCAGGCGTGCCGGTTCGTGGCCTGCGGCCAATACATCGGTCTGGACGCCCCAGAATCCCAACATCGCATTCAACCCGGGCGCCGCCGTCACGGTACCCGGCAACGGAACAGCAACCTTCACCTCGACGGCAGTGGCAGCAAACACCGGCAACGTACTCGGATTCCGGCTTTTCAAGAATGCGCAGAACCAGGGTGTGATACAGCAGAACAACGGCAACGGCGGCTGGCAGGACGTGACCGACATCTCGACCGTGGACATACAGGCACTTGTTGTTTCATTCACCCCGTTGGGAGTCGCGCCCATCGCTGGTGCGCCGGTTTCGATACAGGTGAACTGCCCGTATCCCTGCCCCGCCGGCACACCTAACTGCGAGCCGACGCTGCAGGTGCGCGAGGTAACGATACAGGTGACTGGGGTCTCGATCTCCGACCCTACCGTCGTGCGTCAGATGCAGAGCACAGTGCGCATGCGAAATGACCAGATCGTGAACAATATGGCCAATCCGGCCGGACCGCTCTGTCCCGATCCATTGTCATGACGCGCCGCGCCCGTTTTTCACCTCCAGGCAGCACGCACAGGCAGCGTGGTGCCGGCGCCCTGATTGTCGTGCTGGTCCTGTTCTTCGTGATGTCGCTCGTTGCCGCCTATTCGAGCCGCAACATCATCTTCGAACAGAAGACTTCCGCCAATCAGTACCGTTCGAGCCAGGCGGCCGAGGCAGCCGAGGCCGGCATCGAATGGGCGATAGCCATGCTCAATGCGGGTAATGTCGACGCCAATTGCCAGCCGGTCGCGGCGGGCGGCATCAGCTTCGCCAACCGTTACCTGACCATCGACACGACCAATTCCGCAACCAGCGGAACGATGTCGGCGGTGACCTGGCCCGGCCCCGGGGGAAATGTGTACCAAGTCGGATGCGTTGGTAATGCCGGAGGCGGTTGGACTTGCCAATGTCCGACGGGTAAGAACATGAATCTCGGGGCGGCGGGAGGCGGCATCACAACGCCTGCATTCATGATTTACTTCGGCGGCGGCGGTCCCGGAACGATCGCGATCAATTCGGTCGGTTGCAGCCAGGTTGATTACGTCAACTGTCTCGTTCAAGCGGGCGGGCAGTTGTCGTCGGGCGAGGCCGTCGTGCGACTGAACGCAGTCATTGCCCTTAAGGGCGCCGTGGCGACTCCGCCGAGCGCGGCGCTGACCGTTCCAGGAACAGTTTGCGCGACTTCGACCTCGACATTCACCAACCTGGAGCCGCGCGTCAATGGCACTACCGTCGACAGCGGTGGCGGCATCACCGTTTCGCCGGCCTGCCCTCAACCCCGTCTGGTCAGCATGCCCGGTACGCCCAGTTCGGTGCCTCCGCCCGACACTTGGCTGGCTCAGGTATTGAACCCGCCGGCCGCGCCCACGGCACCATCGACCCCGGCGCAATTCCTCCAATGGGTGCTCGGCATGCCCTCCACGGCAGGCAGCCCGATGTATCAGCAGCAGCCGGCAGCAATCCGTTTGGCCTGTCCCGCGGACTGCGCGGCTGCGAACCTCGTAACCGTCGCCGCCAATAACCCGGGTCGCATACTTTGGCTGACGGCCGATCCGGCGACGGGCGACGTCACGATCGACAGCCCTGCGGCGGTCAATATCGGATCCGCCACCGGCCCGATCGTCATGGTCGTCAATGGCAATCTGAACGTGCCGACGGCGGCGGTAACGATTTTTGGGCTCGTATATGGCAACAACAACGGAGGCAACTGGACCGTTTCAGGCAGCCCGGTCGTTCAAGGCGCGATGGTTGGCGACGGCAATTTGACTGCCGTCGGATCGCCGAGCGTCATTTACGATTTCGGCATTCTCAACTTGCTGCGTCTCGCGTCGGGCTCTTATGTCCGCGTGCCGGGCAGTTGGCAGGGGGGTTGATGAAACGACTCGCATCGCGCCAGCATGGCGTCTCGCTGATCGAGGCTCTGGTGGCCATGGCCATCATGGCGTTCGGCATGCTCGGCATCGTCGGCGTGCAGTCGACCCTGCGTTCAAACAACGATATCGCCAAGCAACGATCGGAAGCCGTCCGTCTGGCCCAGCAGGCAATCGAGGATCAGCGCTCCTTCGTTCAGGTCGTCACTCCGTCAAATGCGGGGATAGCCAACTACAATGACATCATCACGAAGGCCCAGGCGATCGACGCCGGTGCGGGCTACACGCCGCTTGGGAACGTGAACCTCGGGGTTGGGGCACCGACCTTGGCGGCCTATGTCTCGAGTGCTGCCTACACGTTGACGACAAACGTGGTTGACTCGGGCCTGGCCGACAATTCGGTCGCGCCTCGGATGAAAATGCTGCAGGTGGTCGTGAGCTGGCTCGATCGTGCCAACAATGCGCAGACCGCGACACTGTCCACCACCATCACTCGCGTCACACCCGACATCGCAGGTACCCTGGGTATTTCCGCCGACGTCGGGACCGACGGCGTCCCAACCAAGGGGCCCTTCGGGCGCAACGCCTCGATTCCTACTCCTGCGGTCAGCTTCGGCGACGGCACCAGCGGATACATCCCGCCGAATCGCCCGAATGGCGACAACACGGCCTGGCTTATCAAAGACACAACCGGTCTGGTGACGATATGCACCACCAACCTGGCCGACAACAGCCTGCTCAACGCGGCCAACCAGTTGTCGTGCGCCGGTGGGGCAAAAGCCTGGCTCATCAGCGGAACAGTCGATTTCGCCACCAACGCTGCGATTGCGACGGCGACCGATGCGATCCACCCGAAGGGCCTGCCCCAGGCCGTCCAGGTCGGCTTCCAGCAGACCTTCCCCGCACCCGCTGCCGTCTGCTACACGACAGCGCCCGAGCTGAATGTTGCTGTCCCACCACCGTATGTCTCTTATGTCTGCGCGGTCGTGGTCTCGCCTGCGAGCAATCCGTCTATGGCCTGGTCAGGCTACTCGTATGTCACGGGTGGCAATCTCACGGAGGCCGCAGGCGGCCACCGCGTTTGCCGCTACACGTCGCTCGCGGCCAACGACACCGTGCAGTCTGGCCACATCACCAACGCACTCCATCCGAACGCCTATTGGCACGCGGGCAGCGGTCTTGCCGGACAAAACTTCCTCGTCGTACCCTATGTCACGGGAGCCGACACCGACTGCCCGAGCGGCCCGCCATTGCCAACAAATTGGACGACGTTCCCCCAACCGAGCAACTCACCCCCCCCGGCCGCCAATCCGCCTTGATCGATACGCAAGTCGGCGAACTGCCCGGACGGCGCATGTAGTGATCGATCCGCACGACTCCCGCCGCCTCGCCGAAGCGCTGACCCTGGCCGCCTCGGCCATCGGCGTCAGCGACCCCAACCCGCGCGTCGGCTGTGTCATCGGCGATGCCGATGGCCGCGTGCTGGGCGGCGGCGCAACGCAGGCCGCCGGCCAGGCCCATGCCGAGGTGATGGCGCTGCGCGATGCCCAGGCCGC
>JAGWUU010000209.1 GCA_028868335.1 Sphingomonadales bacterium
CTGCCATGACCGTCATCCCGGGATGACGGTCATGGCAGGGACTTCGGTTCCAGGTGACTGGAAACTGGCCGCCGCATCCAGACGGCGCGAGGGGAGTTAGGATGGCCGAACCGCGCAAGCCGACGTTCATGACCGGGCTGTCGCTGCTGTTTCCGATCACGCTGTCGGTGATGGCGGCGTTGTTCGTTGCCCCGATCGCACCCAAGATCGCCGAGGCCTATGGCCCGACCGGTCGCTTCACGCCCGACCAGCTCCAGTCCTACATCGGCTGGATCATCACCGCCCCGGCGCTGTGCGTCGCGCTGTTCTCGATTCCGGCGGGCGCTCTGGGCGACTGGATCGGACGGCGGCGGCTGCTGATCTGGGCCATGGCGCTCTACGTGGTGGTGGGGGTGATGCCCTTCTTCCTCAATGACCTGTCGCATATCCTGTGGAGCCGGATCGCCGTGGGCATGGTCGAGGCGATGCTGATGACGCTTTCCACCACGTTGATCGGCGATTTCTTCAAGGGCGAGGCGCGCAACCGCTGGCTGTCCGCGCAGACCGGGGTGGCCAGCACCTTTGCGATCTTCGCAATCCTGATCGCCGGGGTGGTAGGGGCGAAGGATTGGCACAACGTATTCCTGCTTTATCTTCTGCCTGCCGTGTTCCTGGTGCTGGTGCTTCTCTTCACCTGGGAGCCGGAAGAGACCGAACACCTGCACGATCACACGCTTGCGGTGGAAGGGAAGTGGAGCGACCTGCCCTGGGGAGTGATGAGCGTGATCTGCCTGATCACCCTGTTCGGTGCTGTGATGTTCTACACGGTGCAGATCAAACTGCCCGACGCGCTGAAAGACCTTGGCGTGATACTGCCCGATGGCAGCTACGATTCAGCGCGCGGTGGGCTGATGACCGCGGTGGCCAGCGTGTTCGTGCCGGTGGGAACGGTCTGTTTCTGGTTCTTCTCGCCGCGCCTCAGCCTCAAGGGCATGTTCGTCATGGAGTTCGCCCTGCTCGGCCTGGGCTTCCTGCTGATGAGCGTCATCACTGACCCATGGACCTTCACCTTCGCCGCCGGGCTCGACCAGATCGGAGCGGGCATGCTGCTGCCGACGCTGCTGACCTGCGCGGTGGGGCAACTGCCCTTTGCGGTGCGCGGGCGCGGCACCGGGTTGTGGACCGCGACCTTCTCGCTCGGTCAGTTCGCCTGCAACAACGCGGCTGTGCCGTTCATCATGAAATACACCGGCGGGATCCTGCCGACATTGGGCGTGCTGGGCTGGTTGTGCATCGGTGCCGGGTTGCTCGCCTTGATAGCGCCGCTGCGCACGCCCCGGCCGGTCGCTGCATGAGCGGGCGTCTGGCAGGCAAGGTTGCGGTCGTAACCGGCGCGGCCAACGGGATCGGCAAGGGCTGCGCGGAAATCTTTTCGCGCGAGGGAGCAACCGTGGTCGGCGTTGATCGCGATGATTGCGACCTGACCGACGAGGCTGCGGTCAATGCGCTGTTCGCCCGCATCGGCGACGAGCATGGCCGGATCGACGCTCTGGTCAACGCGGCCGCCTTCGCGGTGTTCGCCTGGATCGAGGACCTGTCCTACGCCGACTGGAGAAAGACCCTGACGGGCGAACTCGATATCGTGTTCCTGACGACCCGCGCCGCCTGGCCCTGGCTCAAGGCGAGCGGTCAAATGGGCAAGGGACCAAGCGTGATCAACTTCGCCAGCGCCAATGCCCGCCATGCGCTGGAAGGCTCTCCGGCGCTGGCACACTGCGCGGGCAAGGGCGGTGTGCTCGCCATGACCCGGCAACTGGCGATGGAGGGAGCCCCCCACGGCATCCGCGCCAACACCATCGCTCCCGGCTTCATCAAGACCGCCGCCACCGCCGCCCACCTCGCCGCCGATCCGGGTTTCGAGCAGCAGGTGCTGGCCAAGAACATGCTCAAACGGCTGGGAGAACCCGAGGACATCGCCTGGTGCGCAGTCTGGCTGGCGAGCGACGAGGCGCGCTACGTGACCGGAGCGGATGTTCCAGTCGATGCGGGAGCGACGGCGTGGTGAGGTGAGGGGCAGGTAGCCCTCAACTCCCGTCGGTAATCAGCGTCCCGCCATCGACCACCAGGTTCTGTCCGGTAACAAAGGCCCCTGCATCGGATGCCAGGAACACTGCCGCCCCCGCGATCTCTTCCGGTTTTCCTGGCCGTCGCAGCGGCGTCATCGCCATGCGGCGGGCCATGAATTCGGCATTGTCGAGCAGTGGTTGCGACAGTTCGGTGGCCACGAAACCGGGGCTGATCGCGTTGACCCGCACATTGCGCGGCCCCCATTCCACGGCGAGGTTGCGTGCCAGTTGCGCGACCCCGGCCTTGGCCAGCGCATAGGCGTTGATCCGTCCGTTGCCGCGCAGGCCGGACAGACTGGCGATCAGCACCGCCGCCCCGCCACCGCGCGCGGCGATGTGCGGCAAGGCCTGATTGCAGAGCACCACCTGGCTGCGCAGGTTGATCGCCATGACCCGCGCGTAGTCGTTCATGTCGATCTCGGCAAAGGCGCCCGGCTTGCCGGTGATCCCTGCGTTGCACACGACAATGTCCAGTCCGCCCAGTTCGCTCACGGCACAGTCGACCAGGCGGGACAGCGCCGCGTCATCGGTCACGTCGCACTGACAGCCCGGCATCCCGAGTTCCGCCGCGACCCGTTCCGTATCTGCGGAATCCTCGCTGGAGATCACCACGCGCGCCCCGGCGGCGATCAGCCCTTCGGCGATCGCCCGGCCAATCCCGCGGGTCGATCCGGTGACGATCGCCGCCTTCCCGTCGAGCCGGAACATCGTGTTCACTTGTGATCCGGCTTGTCTTCTTCGAGCGGGACGCCGTTGTGCAGATAGGCGGGCGCCTCGATCAGGATGAAGGCGATGCGCGTCACCTTGTCGGTGGTGTTGCGCCACAGGTGATTGGTGCCGCGCTGGACCACGATGCCGCCCTGCCCGATGGTTTTCTTGCGCCCGTCCTCCAGTTCCAGCTCGATCTCGTTTTCAAGGACGATGCCATAGTCGATCGAATTGGTGCGGTGCATCGGGCTTTCCTTGCCCGGCAGCATATCGGTGATGCGGATCACCGATCCGCGCTCCAGCGTCAGCCCGGTCGGCAGGTCTCGCCCGTCGCGTTCGTCGTTTAGGCTGGCCGGAACCGTCTCGGTCGACCAGATCGTCAGGAAGCTGGCATCGCCCGACGGGATCATCCGGGTCGGCGAGAAATCCTCAGAGCGGAACACCGCGCGGCCGTCCGCGTCGTGCCCGGTGACGACACGCTGGACCAGCGGCAGACCGGAATCGGAACGCTGGCTCACGGCCGGACCACCTTCTGGTCGATCGTGCCGAAGGGAGCGCGGCCATCGGCAAGGCGGCCCTCCATCCGTATGGTGTCGCCGAAGCGCATGAATTCCGTGACTGGTGCGCCGGTATCGACAATCTCGATCCCGCGCCGTTCAGCGATGCATGACGAACCGATCTCGCGATAGTTCTCGTTGGAGACGGTGCCCGATCCGATCACCGTTCCGGCCACGAGGTCGCGCGTTGCGCAGGCATGGGCGACCAGATCGTGGAAGCCGTGGCCCATCGGTTCGCCGTTGGCCGCGCCAAAGCGCTTGCCGTTCCATTCGACGATCAGGTCGGCGCAGACGCGGCCGTTGCGCCACTGGTCGCCCAGTTCGTCCGGCGTGACAGCGAACGGGGCCATGCTGCATGGCGGCTTGGCCTGAACCCAGCCGAACCCGGTCTTCATTTCGGGACCGGCGAGCTTGCGCAGCGACCAGTCGTTGATCTGCACGACCAGCTTGATGTGCTTGATGCAATCCGCCGCGCTGGTTCCCATCGGCACCGCATCGACGATCACTCCGAATTCACCCTCGAAGTCGATACCCAGGTCCTCGGAGGGAAAGCGCACGTCCTCGCCCGGCGCGTAGAATCGATCGGACGTGCCCTGGTACATCAGGGGCTTTTCGGTCTTTTCAGGGACGATCCCCAGAACCTTGTCCATCAGTTCGCCGTGGCAGGCGAAGGCCGAACCGTCGAGCCACTGCCAGGCGCGCGGCAGCGGAGCGAGGGCGCGCGAGGCGTCGAATGGTTCAGGGAACCGGGTGATGGCGGCCATCTGCGGCGCGACCCCGTCCCAATTCTCCAACGCTTCCTGCAAGGTGTTCGCCGACGCAGGAACGCAGGCGCTGCCATCGGGCGAAACGACGACCAGGCGCCCGTCTCTCGTTCCGTCATTCAAAGTTGCCAGCCGCATCAGGCCCTACTCCCCTTGGGTTCCCTGGATCACAACACACCCGCCACACGGGCGGTCGCGCGCAATCCGATCATTTTCCCCGTTACGGTCGACCCGGCCTGCGGACAAAGGCATTCGATCGATAGTCTCTCATCGAAACTATGCGATGGTCGGCCCATGCTCCGCCGTGCATTGGGCGGTCCGGTGTCATCCACAATATCCGGTGACAGCACGGCTTTAACTGACTGATACGCAGACAAATATACTTCAATTTCAATATCGTATCATCGGAACAAGAGGATTCAAGGATGGCCCAGTGGCTCAAGCGCGGCGCAACCGCGGAAGCGAAGGCGGACGCCGACCGCAAGGTGCGCGACATCGTCGAGGCGGCGCTGGCCGACATCGAGGCGCGTGGCGACGCCGCGGTGCGCGAGATGAGCAACAAGTTCGACGGCTGGGATCGCGAGGACTACCGCCTCAGCCAGGCCGAGATCGACAGGTGCGTGGAAAGCCTGACCCCGCAAGAGCGCAAGGACATCGAATTCGCCCAGGCCCAGGTCAGGAACTTCGCCCGGATCCAGCGCGATTCGATGAAGGATGTCGAGGTTGAGACGATGCCCGGCGTGGTGCTGGGGCACAGGAATATCCCGATCAATGCCGCCGGCTGCTACGTTCCGGGCGGCAAGTATCCTCTGCTCGCCTCGGCCCACATGTCGGTGATCACGGCAAAGGTCGCGGGCGTGAAGCGCGTCATCACCTGCGCGCCGCCGTTTCACGGAACGCCGGCCCGCGCGATCGTTGCCGCCCAGGCCCTTGCCGGGGCGGACGCGATCTATGCGCTGGGCGGTATCCAGGCGATCGGCGCCATGGCGATTGGCACCCAGTCGATCGACCCGGTCGACATCCTCGTCGGTCCGGGCAACGCCTTCGTCGCGGAGGCCAAGCGCCAGTTGTTCGGCCGCGTCGGGATCGACCTGTTCGCCGGACCGACTGAAACGCTGATCATCGCCGATGAAGTGGGCTGCGATCCCGAAATGGCCGCGACCGATATTCTCGGGCAGGTGGAGCATGGGCCGGACAGCCCCGGCGTCCTCCTCACCAACAGCGAGAAGTTCGCCCGCGCCACGATGGCCGAGATCGAACGGCTGCTGACGATCCTTCCCACCGCTGATCACGCCCGCAAGGCCTGGGAGAACTTCGGGGAAGTGATCGTGGCGGACAGCTACGACGAGATGGTCAGCATCGCCGACCAGATCGCCAGCGAACACGTCCAGGTGATGACGCAGGACCCGGACTACTTCCTGGA
>JAGWUU010000210.1 GCA_028868335.1 Sphingomonadales bacterium
CCGAAGAAGTGGAAGTACTGCGCCGCCCACATCTGGTGCTGGCCGACTTCGGTGGCGATGATTGGGTCTTTGTCCCTGGTCAGCGCGAACAGGCGCTCGACCGCCAACTGCGGCATGATCTCGGTTTTGTCGGCGGGGTAGGCCAGGCTTTCGCGCGCGCGCCAGCCATCGATCCGCGCCTTCCATTCGGTCAGGTCCTGGCCTTTTCGGGTGCCCCAGGCCGTAACGAGCTGATCAAGCACCGCCGCGCAATCGCCCAGGATCGGCAGATCGACCGGCACGGTCTTGTTGATCGACGCCCGGTCGATGTCGATGTGGATCTTGGTCGAATGAGGCGAGAACGCATCAAGCCGCCCGGTCACGCGATCGTCAAAGCGCGCACCGATTGCCACGATGACGTCGGCCCGGTTCATCGCCATGTTCGCTTCGAACGTGCCATGCATCCCGAGCATGCCCAGCCAGTCCGGGTGATCGGCAGGGAACGCGCCAAGGCCCATCAGCGTCGAGGTGACGGGCGCGCCGGTCAGTTCCTGCAACTGGCGCAGCAGCTCAGTGGCGCGCGGCCCGGAATTGATCACGCCGCCGCCCGTGTAGAACACTGGAGCCTTGGCGTTGGCCAGCAGCTCGATCGCCCGGGCAATTTCGCGGTCGCCGCCGGCGTGGGGCGGCTTGTAGCGGACAGGTCGCTGCGGCGGGGTATCGCTCCACGTGGTAGAGGCGATCTGCACGTCCTTCGGAATGTCGATCACCACCGGGCCGGGGCGGCCGGTTGTGGCGATCTGGAACGCCTCATCGATGATCGCCGCGAGTTCCGCCGGATCCTTCACCAGATAGTTGTGCTTGGTGCAGTGGCGGGTGATGCCGATGGTGTCGGCTTCCTGAAAAGCGTCCGAGCCGATCAGCGCGGTCGGCACCTGGCCGGTGATGACCACCAGCGGAATGGAATCCATGAAGGCGTCGGCGATGCCGGTGACGGCATTGGTCGCGCCGGGACCGGAGGTGACGAGAACCACGCCGGGCTTGCCGGTGGAGCGGGCATAACCCTCGGCGGCATGGGCCGCGCCGGCTTCGTGGCGAACAAGAATGTGGCGAATCCGCGCGTCGTCGAACAAGGCATCGTAAATCGGCAGCACTGCGCCGCCGGGATAGCCGAACACGAATTCGACCCCCTGTCGCGCCAGGCTTTCGACCAGGATGCTTGCGCCACTGCGCTCGTCGCTCACAACACGTACCTTTCGAATTTGCGTACCCTGAGCCCTGAAAGGGCTGACCCGGCGCAGTTTGGCTGCGCCGGGTCTCCTCTCCAACTCGCATAAAATTCCGGATCAAGGAATTGCCGCCGCACTATGGGACAGTTTCTATCGTGTCAAGCGCTAACTGCGCAATAATGATGCGAATATATCGCCAAGATTGAAATTGTTCCTTTCAAACCGAGGCCATGTTTCAGGGGGTTGGCGGCGGAACCAGGTATATTGTCGTTTGGCGTAGTTGCGCGTGGCCTGCGCGCCGCGTGAAAGGGCTTCGTCGCGGCCGATCTCTCTGCCAAGCAGCGCGGCAATCTCCGGCACTCCGATGGCGCGCATTACCGGAAGTGCCGGGTCGAGCCCGCGTTCAAGGAGCGCGGCGACTTCCGCCTCGGCCCCATTGTCGAGCATCGCGGCAAAGCGCCGGTCGCAACGATCGTAGAGCCAATCTCGCGGCGGCAGCAGGATGGCCGGGTGCGGCGTGACGCGCGAGCCGATGCCCCCGACCCGCTCGGCTTGCCACGCCGACAGCGGCTTGCTTGTGGACCGCACCACCTCGAGCGCGCGAAAGATGCGTGCGCTGTCGGCCGGGGCGAGGGCGCGCGCGCGTTCCGGATCTTCGACCCGCAGCGCGGCGTGGGCCGCGACCACGTCCAAGGCCCTAACCGTTTCCCGAACCGCCGGGGCGATCGGGGGCACTGGGGCGATTCCATCGAGCAGCGTGCGCAGGTAGAGCCCGGTGCCGCCAACAACGATCGGCACGCCGCCTGTGGCGTGGATCGCCTCAATCTCCTCCCGGGCACGTTGAGCCCAGTCGGCGGCGGAGCAGGCCGTGGCTCCGTCCCATGCGCCAAACAGGCGATGCTCGATCCCGTGCATGTCCTCGGGGGTAGTTCGTGCCGAGAGGATCGTGAGGTCGGCATAGACCTGCGCACTGTCGGCGTTGATTACCACGGCCCGCCTGCCTTGCCGCTCAAGCGCAACCGCGAGCTGCACCGCCAGATCGCTCTTGCCGCTGGCGGTCGGCCCTGCGATGAGCGCAAGCGGCGGACGCCCCGCCGAGTCAAAGGATGCAGAAGTGCTCATTGCCCGCGTGATAGCAGAACCGGCCGGCCTTTCGGCAAGTCTCGACGATGCGACGCGGCGGATCGAGGCGGCAGGCATGAAGCTGGCGGCTGCGGAGATGCTCGATTTCTGCGATTCCACGCTCCAGCTCGATCTTCCCCACGGCGATCCCGCCACTCTGCGCGCCATAATCGACGCGAGCTTCGGCCCCTGCGACCTGCTGATCGCCGATCACGAGCCGACCGTGCCGCACCTGTTCGTCTCCGACATGGATTCAACCATGATCGGGCAGGAATGCATCGACGAACTTGCTGATTATGCTGGCCTCAAGCCGCAGATATCCGCGATCACTGAGCGGGCGATGCAAGGCGAACTCGATTTCTCCAGCGCCCTGCGGGAACGGGTCATGCTGCTGCGCGGTCTGTCAGAGCAGGCGATCCACGATTGCCTTGCAACGCGGATCGTGCCGATGCCCGGCGCGAAGACGCTGGTTGCGACGCTCAAGGCGCGGGGCTGCCATACGGTGCTGGTGACTGGCGGGTTCCATCAGTTTGCCGATCCGGTGGCGGAAAAGCTTGGCTTCGAACTGGTCGTAGGCAATCGGCTGGAGGTGGGCGAGGGGACTCTGACTGGCGGGCTGGTGGGGGCGATCACCGACAGCTCGGTCAAGGAGCGGGTGTTGCGCGACGAGGCCGCCCGGATCGGTGCCCATGCCATCAGCCTTGCGACCGGAGACGGTGCGAACGACATTCCGATGATCGTCGCGGCGACCTATGGCGTCGCCTATCACGCCAAGGCCAAAGCGCGCGAGGCGGCAAACGGCGCGGTTGATCGGGGCGACCTGACGAGCGTGCTGCGGTTGCTGGGCATTCCACGCGACGATTGGGTCATCCGCTGAACTGCGTTGCGAAGTGCAACTTTCAATTGACATATTTGTAAGTAACAGGCACCGTCGGACACATGAACATGCAAACTGTCCTTGCTTCCGCCGTCGCCGATGACCTGCCGCTGATGCTCCCCGGACGCCCGGAGATGCGCTACGATTTTCCCAAGGCGTGGCGCAATTTCAAGGAACTGGTGAAGGACAAGGAGGATACCTCGCTTGTCACGCCGATTTTCGAGGCGCTGCCGTGGCGCGGGATCTATGACGCCGCGCTGGCCTTCCTCAAATCGGAGCGTGGTCAGGCTATCCGGCGCAGTGAACCGTCGCTGGTGACCTTGCTCGATAACCATGAAGAGCTGCGCAAGCTGCCCGCTGGAAGCCTAGCCCACGTCTATTGCGATTTCATGGAGCGCGAGGGGCTATCGGCACAAGGGCTGGTCGACGAACTCGACAAGAATCGCCCGCCGGAAATGTATTGGAACGATCAGGTCAGCTGGTACTTCAACCGGATGCGTGACACGCACGACTTGCTCCACGTCCTGACCGGCTTTGGTCGTGACGCGCTGGGTGAACAGTGCGTATTGGCCTTCACATACAGTCAGCAACCGGCCTTGGCGTACCTGTTTCTCGGCTACGCCGGGGCATTGGAAATCCGCAAGCATCCGGTCAAGGTGCCTGTGCTGCGCGAACGGTGTTTCTCCAGATAAAGCTGGCACCGGTTTGCTGGTCCATTGGTGCTTCATCTGCTTCCCGGCTGATCTGGCGCATTCTGTAGCCCAGTAAGCTCCAGAGGCCGATGGCGAGAGTAGTCCAGATGATAAAGAATTTAGGGTTCAGGAAACCTGATTTGCCCAGGAGGATCGGGTCTTTTGCTACTGCTTCCTGATCCAGCCAGTTGTAAATATGGTGTTTATCGCTAACAACAACATAAATCAATACAACAAAAGTGATGGAGCCGAAAATAGGCACCATGGTTGAGATGGCTTCCGGAATACGGCGGAATGATTGCTGCCAACCACCCATGGCCAATGTGGTTACACAGATAAAGAACATACTGGCATTACAAACCAGGGTCCAGAAGATTGTATTGTACATGAGTGTACCCCAGAAATGAGCCTGTTCATGCTCATCAGAGCTGAAACCTTTGGTAAACAGGCCGGCCAGTAATGCAACCAAACCCACACCAATTAAGGCCAGTGACCAGGTTTTCATCTTTCCGGGAATCTCAAATTGCTCTCTGATAGATGCCATCGTTAATCTCTTTTATATCAGTTATTACTTTTCCTTCCGGATGAACCGGGAGAAATGGATTATTTATTTTTTCGGTTCCGCAGCTGGAGCAGCTGGTGTTGCAGCGGCAGCAGATTTGGCTTTCATTTGTTTGTTCTTGATGTAACGGATTACCTGCCAGCGCTGCTTGCGGCTCATCTGGGAAGCATAAGAGCCCATCAGGTTCTTACCATACGCTACAGAGTAAAACATTTGTCCTTCCGGCATTACAGACACAATCGGGTCTCCTACCAGGTTTTTGGGTGCTACCGGATAAGGTCCTGTTCCATCTTTGTACAATGGGCCATTACCATTCAGCGCAGTGCCGTGGCAGATACCACAATTGATCAGGTATAAACGCTCAGCTTCTGCTTCATCTTTGGCAGACAAAGAATCAATCGGGCTTTTTACCTGTTTGGAAGCTACATAGTTTACAGTATCACCGGCTTTGTCTTTTGCGATAGGGAAAGGCATTTCCTCTTCACGGGAAATGGTACCAGCTACCGGGCGTGATGAATAGCTGATGCCCTGTTCGGCCAGGTTACTATGGTCTGCATAGGTTTCATAAGCGCGGCTATCGGCCATATCCGGCATATATACAGAACCTGGTTTACGTTTCACATCGCTGCAGCTTACAATGACTGCTGCGGCAGACAAAACAGTTATGATTGATAATTTATTCATCATACGTCTATTCTAATAATAATTAAGCGGCAACAGTTTTGTTTTCAAAAGGAACATCGTCCCTGTCATAGCGTCCTAACCACCATCCGTCTTCTGCTACCTGTATATCGGTTTCAACAGCGCCGCTACCGGCAAGGAATGATTTCAGGTCATCCGCATTTGTTTTTTCGGTGCACTCAATCACCATCACAAACAGGTCGTCTGTAGCACGTGCATGAAAATGGTGCTTCTTTACAAAAGGCGCCATCTGGCAGAGATAACAAAAAGTCATCACCATCCCTACCGCTGCGAACAATACCGTTAACTCGAAAGTGATGGGTATCCATGCCGGTAA
>JAGWUU010000008.1 GCA_028868335.1 Sphingomonadales bacterium
CGGGGCGAAGTACTGAACGATCCGATAGTCTGAACGCGGCGCCCCGGTTCCAGCGATGGAGCCGGGGCGCTGGCGTTTTGGGTGGCGTTGGCGATCCCGCCCTCACCCCATTCGGGCGACGGCGCTCATCGGTTCAATTGCGCCACCAGGGCGCGGGCGGCCTGGCTGACCTCATGCCATGTCACCAGAAAGTCCTCCTCATTCCCGTACCACGGGTCGGCAACCGCTTCTCCTTCGCGCCCCGGCACAAGGTCGAGCAGCAGCCCCAGGTGCGCGCCGTGGCTGACGGGGGCAATCCGTCGCAGGCTGGCAAGGTTGGAATGATCGAGCGCAAGGATGTGACTGAAGCGGGCGAAATCCGCTGCGACGGCCTGCCGTCCGCGATAGCCGGAAATATCCACGCCAAACCGCGCCGCCGTACGGATTGCGCGCGGGTCGGGTGGTTCGCCAACGTGGTAATCGGCGGTTCCGGCTGAGTCGACGACGGCGTCCAGCCCGATGCGTTGGGCCTCGGCACGGAAGGCTGCCTCAGCGAGCGGTGAGCGGCAGATGTTGCCGAGGCAGACGAACAGCACCGAGGGGCGGTTCATTCCCCGTCGCCGAAACGTTCCATGCGGAACGCGGCCTTGAGATAATCCTCTGCCGCCGCCTTCAGCGCGGGCTCCTTGGCAAAGGCCTCCGCGGGGAGAGGAGCTTCATCCAGTGCATCGAGCAATGTCCACAGCGCAAACCTGCGCCCCTGCTCGCGCTCCACTCCGAACGCGATCTTGACCCGCTCGACGGCCAGCGCAAACTCGGCCTCGGTCAACGTCGTGGGATCGTCGGTTTCGAAGAAGTGCGACAACAGTGCGTCCAGGTCCATCGCCTTACAGCCAGCCCAGCGCCTTCGCACCCCAGACCAGCGCGCCGCCGACGACTAACGCCGCCGCGTAACCCGGCCAGCGCGCGCCGCGACGGCTCCGTTCCCACACCAGTTCCACCTCCGGCAACGGAGGCGGTTCAGGCGCGCCGCCCCGGGCGGGGAACCGCTCCTCGATGCGACGAACAAGGTCGGGCACGCGCATGAGCGTTTCCGCATCGGACCGCAGCCGTTCGGCGATTGCCGCTTCCGGGCCGAGTTCATCGCGGATCCAGCTCTTCACGAAGGGACCTGAGACGTCCCACATGTTGATCGACGGATCGAGCTGGGTCGCCAGCCCCTCGACCATCACCATGGTCTTTTGCAGCAGAAGCAGATGCGGCTGGGTCTGCATGTCGAAATCACGGGTGATCGCGAACAGCCCGTCGAGCATCTGGCCGACCGACAGCTCGCTCACCGGCTTGCCGCGCATCGGCTCGCCAACGGCGCGCAGGGCCGTCGCGAATTCGTCGACCGAGTGATAGCTCGGCACGTATTGCGCCTCGAAATGGATCTCCGCGACCCGGCGGTAGTTGCCGGTGGTCAGCCCATAGAGGATCTCTGCCAGCCACACCCGCGCCCGCCGGTCGATCCGGCCCATGATCCCGAAATCGATCGCGGCGATCGTCCCGTCGCCTTCGACGAACAGGTTGCCCTGATGCATGTCCGCATGGAAGAAGCCGTGGCTGATCGCCTGGGTCAGGAAGGAGATGACCAGGCGGTTGGCGATCTGCGACAGGTCATGCCCGCTGGCGCGCAACGCCTGGGTGTCGCTGATCTTGGTCCCCTCGATCCAGTCGATCGTCAGGACGCGGCCGTTGGTGCGGTCCCAGTCGATAGCTGGAACCTGATAGCCCTCGAAACCCTGCATCGCTTCGGCGAGTTCCGAGGCCGAGGCCGCCTCGCGCCGCAGGTCAAGCTCGCGCGCAGTCCAGCGCTTGAAATTGGCGATAACCAGGCGCGGGCGGAGCCGCGCAGCCTCGCCGCCCAAGGCTTCGAGATGGGCGGCGGCCCATTCGTAAGTCTCGATGTCGCGGGCCAGCCGGTCACGAATGCCGGGGCGCTGGACCTTGACCGCAACGATGCGCCCATCGGTGGTTACAGCCTTGTGAACCTGTGCGATCGACGCCGCGCCTACCGGGGCCGGGTCGAAGCTGGAGTAGAGGCTGTCGAGCGGCCTGCCGAAGGTTGCTTCGATCTCTCGCCGGATCAGCGGGAAGCCGACCGGGGGCAGGTCATCCTGCAAGCTAAGTAGGTTGCGGGCAACCTCTTCGCCCACGATGTCTGGCCGGGTGGCGAGCGCCTGGCCCAGCTTGATCGCGGCCGGGCCAATCTCCTGGAAGGCCCCGGCATAGTCCGGCACCTTCGGCTGGACAGTCCCCAACCGGGCGATCCGGCACAGGCGGCGGACTTGCGGCGGGGTGTTGATGTCGCTCTCGATCCCGCGCAGCGCGCCGTGCCGCGCGAGCGTGCGGCCCCAGCGCAGCAGCCGGAAGATATGCGTGCGCGGTGAGGTCACCTCAAATCTTCCACCCCGAATGGATGGCGACAAGCCCGCCCAGGATCGGCTCAACCCGGGTGCGGACAAATCCGGCGTTGCGGATCATCCGCTCAAATTCGGGCATGGTCGGGAAGCGGCGGATCGATTCGATCAGGTAGCGATAGCTGTCGGCATCGCCGGCGATCGCGCTGCCGATCTTCGGGACCAGCCGGTGCGAATAGAGGTCATAGGCTTCCTTGAAGCCCGGCCACTCCGTCGTCGAGAATTCAAGGCAGTAGAACCGCCCGCCGTGTTTGAGTACGCGGTAGGCTTCCGCCAGCGCCGTGTCGATCCGCGTCACGTTACGGATGCCGAAGGCGATCGTGTAGGCATCGAAGAAGCGATCGGGGAAGGTCAGTTCCTCGGCGTTTTGACGCGACCAGACCAGGCTGTCGAACCCCCGATCCATCGCTCGTTCGATGCCGACATCGAGCATGTCCTGGTTGATGTCTGACACGGTCACCGCCGCGCCGGCCTTGGCCAGCCGGAAGGCGATGTCGCCGGTGCCGCCCGCCATGTCGAGGATCTGTTCGTGCGGCTGGGGCTTTACCCGCCGGACGAACTTGTCCTTCCACAGCCGGTGCATACCGCCCGACATGGCGTCGTTCATTACGTCGTACTTCTTCGCCACCGAGGAAAACACCGCGCCGACGCGGGCGGTCTTTTCCTCGGGCGAGACTTCTTCGTAGCCGAAGGAAACCTGATCGTTCATGGCCCGCGCCTTAGCCGCAAGCGGCAGTACGTGCCAGCGAAAGAGTGGATGCCGCCCGACTTAACCCGCCACCTTTTCCGGCGGCGCGAACATGTAGGGGCCAAGGTGGGTCAGGTAGTCGGCCTTGCCAAGTTCCACGCCCTCAGCGCGCAGGATCGCGTAGGTCATGGCGGCGTGGAAATAGAAGTTGGGCACCGCGAATCCGGTCAGGAAGGTTGCGCCGTCAAATCGCAGCCCCGCGCCATTGGGGAAGGTGATGACGATCTCGCGTTCGATCCCCGCATCGAAGGCAGCGGCGTCCACCGACTGGAGATAGGCGATGGTCTTGTCGCAGCGCACCTTGAGTTCGGCAAAGGTCGTTTCGGTATCGGGCATCGCCGGTGCCTGAGTTCCGGTGAGGCGCGCGGCGGCTCCCTTTGCCGCATCGGAGGCCATCTGTACCTGGCGGGCGAGGGGATGCATGTCGGGCGCAAGTCTCGCATCGACCAGCGCGGCCTCGTCCTTTTGCGAAGCAGCCTTGTCGAGCCAGCACTTGATGTCGCCAAGCATGGCAACGAAGCCGTGGATGGCGGATTGGTAAGGGGTGTAGGTCATGGCTTGTCTCCCGGGGATTGGCGTTGCCCGATTGCTAGCCTGTGGCAAATTAAGTTTCAATCGGAAACTAGACATGCGCAGGCGTGGTTTCTACCTCTCGGGCCATGCCGGAGCTTCCTGAAGTCGAAACTACTGTGCGCGGTCTGGCGAGCGTACTCGAAGGCGAGCAAATCGCTCGCATTGAAACGCGCCGCGCCGATTTGCGTCGTCCGTTCCCGCCCGATCTCGTCCAGGTCATGACGGGAGCCACTGTCACCGGATTGGGACGCCGCGCCAAGTACGGATTGATCCATGTCGATCGCGGGCAGACACTGGTGTTTCACCTTGGCATGTCAGGGCGCTGGCGGATCGACCCCGGGGAGCTGGGCGCGCACGATCATCTGGTGATCGAAACCGGCAGCGGGCGCTGTCTGGCACTGTGCGATCCGCGACGGTTCGGTTCGGTTGATCTGGTGGAAAGCGAAGTCTTGGCGGCCTGGCCCGCCTTCGCCGCGCTTGGCCCGGAACCCCTCGGCGATGGGCTGACCGTGGCGCACCTCAGGACTGCGCTTGCCGGGCGCGGCGCTTCGATCAAGCAGGTCCTGCTCGACCAGCGGATCATTGCGGGGCTTGGCAACATCTATGTCTGCGAGGCGCTGTTCCGTGCCGGGATCGATCCGCGCAAGGCTGCCGGGGCGGTGTCTGCCCCAGCGCTCAAGCGGCTGGTTCCGGCGATACGGGAAATCATCGCCGAGGCTATCGAGGCAGGCGGCTCGACCTTGCGCGACTACGCCCGGCCGGATGGCGAACTGGGTTATTTCTCCAAGCGCTTCGACGTCTATGACCGCGAAGGGCAGGCCTGCTCGCGCAGCCACGGGCCGATCGCCCGAATCGTTCAGGGCGGCCGATCGACCTGGTTTTGTCCAGCCTGCCAGCGCTAGGCTCAGGCCGCGGTGCGGTAATAGTCACCGATCAGCTTTTCCAGCACGACAACGCGCCGCCGCTCCTGATCGAGAGTTGCCGAGGGGTGATTGCGGATCACTTCCAGAAGGGTCCTGAGTTCGCTTTCCCAGGCCTTGATGCTGGCATCGGTCATGGCTCAACTCCTTTCCGTTCCGCTATAACATTGCAAGGAGGTGTTTGGTTTCCTGCAAGGGTGCGCCGACCGAACGCGCACATCCGCCAGGTAGTGTCTCAGTTTGAATTTTGACCGGCCCTTTGCGCCAGCCGCGCTTGTCCTATATGCTTAGCGGTATGCAAAGGACACCCCATGCCTAAAGGCCCGCGCGGAGAGAAGCGCCCAGCCGATGCCATCGGCCTTGCCGTCATGATCGGCAAGATCGCCACTGGTGAGATTGAGGACACGGCGGATACAACCAAGAGCGCCGCCGCGCAGCTTGGCAGCTTGGGCGGCAAGAGGCGGGCCGAAACTATGTCGGCTGAGCGTCGCTCGGAGATTGCGAGGAAGGCGGCGGAGGTGCGCTGGGTTAAGAACCGGGATGAAGACTAGTTGGGTCCCAAGCTTGCCTCTGGATATATCGCGCCAATAGCGGCACCGCAAAGCAGTATGATCCGCGTCTGTTTTTATAAATTAGTCCTCTCTCTGAGAGAGCCTGTAATATCTGAACAGCATGGCTTGGACTAAAGCCAGTTTTCAATTTGATTCTTGATGCCTTCACTATTTCCGGCACAGAAAACTCATCTTCACCATTCGGTAGAGTGGCGATTACCTGCATAAACTGCTGCTGTCGATCAGTCGCGCGCACCCATCTAGGATTAAAGAAGTCTTGGTCGAGCTTCTCCAAAATCTCATCCATTGGCGCAGACGGAGCCTCCCCCTGGGTTATTTTTCCGATCCACGCGTCAAAAACTTCTTTTCCCATGAATTGGATGAAGTATGGATAACCGCCCGACATTTTTACGATTACTTCTACAGTGTTTGCCGAGAAACCAAGAGAGCTTTTTGTGATTTTTAAAGGCTCAACGACAGCTTCTCGTGCATCATCATCACTCAGCCGATCAAGCTGCATAACGTGGAACATTCTTTCGGTATATGTTCGAGATTCATTGAGCTTCGGGAAAAGGGTCGGTAGTCCGGTGAGTACTAGCAAAAACTGTTTTGCGTACCATTTCCTTTGTAGAGATGAGAACAAATCCAAAATAAGTGATAGCGGATACTCCTTCGCAGATGAGTGATCAGCTAGATTCTGAGCTTCGTCGTAAGCAAAAACTATTCCTTTAATTGGAGCGTCTTTTATAAGATCGGCCACCCGAACGAACACTGCCTGGATTTTATCGATAGTAAGCCCAGGAGTTTGTTCGTAAATGCTCCAGAGATCATCGAATGAAAGCTGTCGTGTTTCCTGATTTGCCGTAGCCCCGAAGCCAATTGCGGGCGTCGTGAGAGAAAACGCAACCAATGGCCCCAATAAGGTGGAAATATCCACCACAAGCCGCCTCGCGACCCTGTCCTCAGTAAGGCTTGTGGATTCCGACAAATCGTTTCCAGTCCACAACCATCCTTCATTCTGCGCAATTGGCTTAAGTGTTTCCAATAGAACCGTTTTCCCGACACCCCTAAGGCCCGTTACAATCGCATTTTGGGTGACGGGATTCTGCTTCAGCATTTGCCTGAAAGTATCCTGCTCCTTGGTTCTGCCCGATAGATAGATCGGCTGTTGCCCTGCTCCGGGACGGAACGGATTTAGTGGGACCGGCAGAGGTAGTGGCAGGGATGGCTGGTTAGGGTCCGACATCGTGAATCTCCAAATTTAGTTACTTGTAGCGCGAAAGCTAAATTTAGATCAATATCTAATTTATGCTTGCATCCCTATATAAAGTTCAATATCAAAATGGGCATGAACAAGCTGCCCCTCTCCAAGCGCGTCCAAATCCTTGCGATGCTGTGCGAGGGGTCCTCCATGCGCTCGATCAGCCGGGTCGCAGACGTTTCGATCAACACGGTTTCCAAGCTTCTGGTTGAAGCTGGCGAGGCAGCAATCGCGATCCACAGTGAGTATGTGCAGAACGTGAGGGCCTCGCGCATCCAGTGCGATGAAATCTGGTCGTTCTGCTACGCCACGCAAAAGACCACCAAGGGGCTCGACAATGCCCCGCTTGGCGCTGGCGACGTCTGGACCTGGACTGCACTCGATGCCGATACCAAGCTGATTGTGACCTACCTTGTCGGTAGCCGGGATGCGGATTGCGCCATGCAGTTCATGGACGATTTGGCGTGGCGGCTCGCCAACCGGGTCCAACTAACAACTGACGGCCACCGACCTTACCTTGAAGCCGTCGAAGGTGCGTTCGGATTCGACATTGATTACGCGATGCTGGTCAAACTGTATGGTGAAGGGCCGCTTAGCCCGGAGCGTCGCTATAGCCCGATGGAATGCCTTGGAACGCGCAAGCGTCGCGTGACCGGCAATCCAGACGCAAGGGACATTTCGACGAGCCATGTCGAGCGCCAGAACCTGACCATGCGCATGTCGATGCGTCGGTTCACTCGCCTGACTAACGCTTTCAGCAAGAAGTGGGAGAACCACGTCCACGCGATCTCGCTCTACTTCTTTCACTACAACTTCTGTCGCATCCACAAGTCGCTGCGCATCTCCCCCGCGATGGCAGCGGGAATCACCGATACGCTGTGGTCGTTCGATGAGCTGATCGCCAAGATGGACACGATGGCGGCACCGCCCGCAAAGCGCGGCCCCTACAAGAAACGTGGTGTCAAGCTTGACAATTCCAAGCGGTCCGTCGCTGAAGTTCAAAATTCAAACTGAGACACTACCATCCGCCAAGATTGCTTGACGATTCGCCACCTCCCGGTTAAGGGCCGCGCTTCCCGCGGGGCCGATTTCGGTCGGACCTCGCGATTTTGCACGAGATTCAACCGATACGGGCCGCTACCGCGCGGCCGAATGAAGGACGAAAATGGCCAATACGCCGCAAGCCCGCAAGCGCATCCGTCGCAACGAACGCCGCGCCGAAATCAACGGCAACCGCCTCGGTCGCATCCGTACCTTCATCAAGAAGGTCGAAACCGCGATCGCCGGTGGCGACAAGGCCGCCGCTGCTGAAGCGCTGAAGGAAGCCCAGCCGGAAATGGCCCGTGGCGTTGCGCGCGGCGTGCTGCACAAGAACACCGTATCGCGCAAGATCTCGCGCCTGACCAAGCGAGTCGCCGCGCTCTGATTCGGTTTCGCGCCGAATCGTCCCTCTGCGGGACGGTGGGCGCGGGACGAAAATAGAACATCGGATGAAGCGAGCCGTCGGATTTTCCGGCGGCTTTTTTCATGAACGCAACGGCCAAAAATGCTGCATTGCATCAAGTCGGTGAAATCCCGCGATTCGCATGACGGCATTAAGAAAAAAGTACCTTTAACAACATGTTACCCGCATCATCGGGATTCTCGCGCACCGAGTTGAGTCAAGGCGATTTATTTCATTTTTTTTACGGTCGCGGCCTTGCCCTTGCCGGAAGGTCGTCCATAAGACGGGAACTGCCCGGGGCGGACAACCGGCATGGGCATCACACAAAACTTTATGGGCGAGCATCGGCCATTGGGCGGTCGGTGTGGGATGGTTGCGTCGCGGTATTCGCGATGCGGTCGGGTTCAGCTTGAATCGGGGGCGTTCCGGGTGACGGGCACGGGTATGAACGGGTCGCAGGGCAATGCTGCTGCGGGCAACAGGAACGATGCAGAGCGCATGAAAGAAGAACAGGAAGCGCTCGATCTTGCCGCGGACTGGGCTGACATCAGCCAGGGTCTGCGCAAGGACTTGGGGCAACAACTTCACAGCCAGTGGATCAAGCCGATCCAGCTTGGCACCTTCTGCAAGGAAACGGGGACGCTTGACCTGTTCCTGCCGACCGAGTTCTCCGCGAACTGGGTGGCGGACCGGTTCTCGGACCGGCTTTCGCTGGCGTGGAAGATCGCCCGCCCGGACGTGCGCCATGTGCGCGTCTCGGTTCTGCCCGGACGGCGCGCGCTCAGCGGGCTGCGGCTCGGACGCGAGGAGGGCAACCGTCGCCCGGCCAATGATGGCGCCACGCTTTCGATGCCAGGCGATGCACTCGGCATGGGTGCGGCCGAAATGGGCGGGATGGGACCGGGCGGTCTGAGCATGGCCTCGATCGGCCTCGACCCCTCGCTGACTTTCACCACTTTCGTTACCGGCGCGGCCAACGTGCTTGCCAGCAATGCGGCGCAGCGCATGGCGGCGCTGGAAAAGCCGCAGTTCGCACCGCTCTACCTCAAGGCGGCGACCGGCCAGGGCAAGACCCATCTGCTGCACGCGATCGGCCACGCCTATCTGACGGCACATCCGCGTGCGCGAATCTTCTACTGCTCGGCAGAGCGCTTCATGGTGGAGTTCGTCCAGGCGCTGCGCCAGAACCAGACGATCGAGTTCAAGGCGCGGCTGCGCGGGTTCGACCTGCTGCTGGTTGACGACATCCAGTTCATCATCGGCAAGGCCAGCGCCCAGGAAGAGCTGCTTTATACGATCGACGCGCTGCTGGCCGAAGGCAAGCGGCTGGTCTTTGCCGCCGACAGGGCGCCCCAGGCGCTTGACGGAGTCGAACAACGGCTGCTCTCGCGTCTGTCGATGGGCCTTGTCGCGGACATTCAGCCCGCCGACATCGAACTGCGCCGCTCGATCCTCGAGCATCGTCTCCAGCGGTTTTCGCCGACGCACGTTCCGGCGGACGTGGTCGAGTTCCTTGCCCGCACCATCAACCGCAACGTGCGCGAGCTGGTCGGCGGGCTCAACAAGCTGATCGCCTATGCCCAGTTGACCGGGCAGGCGGTGTCGCTCCAGCTTGCCGAGGAACAGCTCACCGACATCCTGTCGGCCAACCGCCGCCGCATCACCATCGACGAGATCCAGCGCACCGTTTGCCAGTTCTACCGGGTCGACCGGACCGAAATGGCATCGAAGCGCCGGGCCCGCGCCGTGGTCCGCCCGCGCCAGGTGGCGATGTACCTCGCCAAGGTGCTGACCCCGCGAAGCTACCCGGAAATCGGCCGCAAGTTTGGCGGGCGTGACCACTCGACCGTGATCCACGCAGTTCGTCTGATAGAGGACCTGCGCACCCGCGATGCGGACATGGACGGCGACGTGCGCAGCCTGCTCCGCCAACTGGAAAGCTGAACAGCTTTTCCACCGTCAGTTAACCGACAGATCACCCCCTGTGCACAGGGGGTGATCTGCGATGCCACGTTCCCTGCCACCGTTCGACACGACCGGGGTTTGGCTTGACTCTTGCCTGGCAACGCAGCCCCTATGCGGTCAGCCCTCCGTCCACCACCAGCTCGCTGCCCGTAGTGAAGGCCGCACGGTCGCCCGCCAGAAACACCACCGCATCGGCGACGTTCTGCGCTTCGCCAAGGTGGCCCAGCGGGTGCATGGCGGAAACACTGGCTACCACCTCGTTGTTGCCCACGCCCTGTGCCTGGGCAAAATCGTCGATCAGTACGCGGCCCATGTCGGTGTCTATCACGCCGGGGTGAACCGAGTTCACGCGAATCCGCGCCGGGGCCAGTTCCTTTGCACAGCCCTTGGTGAACAATCGCACCGCACCCTTGGTCGAATTGTAACAGGTCGCGCCTGCCGCCCCCTCGATTCCCGCGACCGATGAGAGATTGACGATCGCCGTGCCGCCGCGCCACTTCGGCGCCCGTGCCGCGAGTAGCGGAATTGCGGCGCGGGTTCCGAGGAACACGCCTTCGACATTGACCGCGTGGAGTCGCCGCCAGTCCTCCAGGGTTGTTTCGCTGACTGGCTTGAACAGCCACAGCCCCGCGTTGTTGACCAGGATGTCGAGTCCGCCAAGTCCGGCCTCGATCCAGTCCATCGTCGCCGTCCAGTCGGCCTCGCTGGTGACATCCAGCGCGCGGGCGATTCCGCCGATCTCGGAGGCGAGCGCGGTGGGTGCGGCAAGGTCGGTCACCGCAACCCTGGCGCCAGCTGCCGCCAGTGCGCGGGCCGCCGCAGCGCCAAGGCCGCGCGAAGCGCCCGTGACCAGCGCGATCCGTCCGTCAAGATCTCCCATTGGCTCAAGCCTCCACAATCTGTTTGGTAAGGGTGTCGCGCAGTTCGCGCCGCAGGAACTTGCCGCTGGCGTTGCGCGGCAAGGGCTGGTCGAGCAGCCAGATGTGGCGCGGCACCTTATGCTTCGACAAGTGCCGCGCACATTCCTCGCGCAGCATGTCAGCGTTCAATACCGCGCCGGGTCGGGCCACCACGGCCGCGCCCACTTCCTCGCCCAGATGCTCGTCCGGCACGGCGAAGACACAACATTCGGCGACGTCTGGATGGCGGTAGAGTGCAGCCTCTACCTCGCTGCAGGCAATGTTCTCGCCTCCGCGAATCACCAGATCCTTCTTGCGATCGACGATGGTGAGAAATCCGTCGCCATCCATGCGCGCGATGTCGCCGGTGTGGAGCCAGCCATGGGTGATCGTTTCGGCCGTGGCTTCGGGCCGGTTGATGTAGCCCTTGATCACGCTGGAGCCCTTGACCCACAGTTCGCCCGGCTCGCCCAAAGGCACCTCGTCGCCATTGTCGTCGACGCATTTCACTTCGAAGTTGGGCATGGCCGGTCCCGCGCTGTTGGGCCGGTCGACGAAGAAGTCGCCACTGATCGAGGTGATGATCCCGCAGGTTTCGGTCATGCCATAGCCGGTACTCGGTCGCGCGGTCGGAACCCGTTCCTCGATCTCGAGAACTTGGCCCGGCGGCACTTGCGCTCCGCCCCCGGCAAGGCCGGTGAGGCTCGACGTATCGGTGGTGAGGAAGTCCGGGTGATTGATCAGTTCGCGCGCCATGACCGGCACACCGCTCATCCCGGTGCAACGCTCGCGCGCTATGAGCCTGAGCGCCTCGCCCGCATCCCAACGGTACATCAGGACAAGTGTTCCGCCCGCGGCAGTCGTGGCGTAGGCGCCGCAATTGTTGGCGGTGACATGGAACAGCGGCGTGGTCAGCAACAGGACAGGAATCGGCGGATCGGCCGGCGGGGCAATGCCGGTCCCACGCTCTACAGCCAACGCGCTCGAGATCGCGGCGTAGAGCAGGTTCATCAGGTTCGACACGCAGCCGCGATGGGTAAGTTGCGCGCCTTTGGGAAATCCTGTGGTGCCCGAGGTATAGAAGATGCAGGCATCCGCGTCCGCATCGACGCTTACCTGCGGCATGGCGCCGGAATCGGCGATCACCGTTTCCCAACGGGTGACGTCCGCCGGATAGTCGCCCAACCGCACACCAACCAGCGCAACCGTTCCGATGCGATCGGGGCAGGCGCGAAACCGTGCGAGTCGCTCGCCATCGCAGAACAGCACCTTCGGCGCCGAATCCTTGAGAGCGTAGTCCATCTCCTCTGCGGTCCACCACGCGTTCATGCCGACGACCGCGATCCCGGTGCTGACGCAGGCCCAGTAAATCAGCATCCATTCGGGATAGTTGCGCATCGCGATGGCGACCCGATCGCCCGGGCGCAGGCCCTGGTCGAACAGCCAGGCTGCGACGGCGTTCGCCCGCGCGTGCGCTTCGGCATAGGTCAGCCGCTCATCGCCATAGACGAGGTAGGTGCGGTCGCCATGCGCGGCGGTGGACAGCCAGAATTCGCGCACGCTCGGCGGGGCGTTCCGGTAAGTGAGCAGGCGCTCGCCGAGCACGTCGGCCTTGACCACCTCGAACTGACCGCCCGGCCCTGTCAGTTCCGCGCGCGCCGCGCGCAGTTCGGCATAGTGCATCGCTCTTCCCACCTTGCTTTAACTGCGTGATTAAATGCCGCAGGTATGGCGCCGGGGCAAGGTCTCGTCTCGCCATCGGGAACATTCGTGCGTAAGGCGCTGGCCATGGCACTTCCTCCTGACCGCCTAGAACGCTTCGCCCGCCATATCGTCCTGCCTGAAGTGGGCGGGGCGGGGCAGGTCGCGCTTGCCGGGGCGCGGGTCGCGCTGATCGGCTGCGGCGGGATCGGTTCGCCGGCTTTGCAGTATCTCGCCGCGGCGGGAGTGGGGCATCTGACCCTGATCGACGATGACGTGGTCGAACTGTCGAACCTCCAGCGCCAGACCATTTTCATGCCGGCAGACGTCGGGCGTTCCAAGGCCGAAGCCGCCGCGGAATGGGTCACGCGGTTCGACGGGTCGCTCAAGGTTCGCACGCAGACCAGGCGTATCGCGATCGCCAATGCCTCGGCAATTCTCGAGGGTGCCGACCTCGTCCTTGACGGATGCGACAATTTCGCGACTCGTCTGGCGGTTTCGGATGCCTGCGTTGCGCTGGGCGTTCCGCTCACCAGCGCGGCGATCGGGCGGTTCCAGGGCCAGGTGGCGAATTTCGCCGGGCATGTGCCTGGTGAGAGTTGCTATCGCTGTTTCGTCGGTGATGCCTTCGACGCGGAGGATTGCGACACTTGCGCTGCAGACGGCGTGCTGGGCGCCATGGCCGGAATGGTCGGCGCTTTTGCCGCGATGCAGGCGATCCGCGTGCTGCTTGCCGGCAAGGCGACGCTTGGTGATCCGCAATGGGGGCAACTGCATTTGTTCGACGGACTGGTTCCAAGCCTTCGGACGATGCGGATCGTCAAGGATTCGGAATGCCGGGGATGTCGCGCAGGCTGAGTTGGCTCGCCTTCGCAAACCACATCACATCAGGATTTCTTCGACCCATGCCGGTACTATCTCCGACGCGGGGCCGAGCCGTGATTCCTCGAACCAGTGGGAACCCTGGCTGCGCTCAAGGTTGAGTTCCAGCGTGCGCGTGCCCAACTCGCGTGCATCGCGAACGAAGCCGGCGGCAGGATAGACCGCGCCCGAGGTGCCTATGCTGACGAACAGGTCAGCATCGCGCAATGCGGCGTAGATCGCGTCCATCCGGTAAGGCATTTCGCCAAACCAGACCACGTCGGGACGCAGGGTGCGTGCCCCGCAGACCGGGCAGGGCGGGCGATCGGCCAAGGGCGCGCGCCAATGCGAGCGAACATCGCAACTCGTGCACCAGGCCTTGAGGTGCTCGCCGTGCATGTGCAGCACCCGGCTAGCCCCGGCGCGCTCATGCAGGTCGTCGACGTTCTGGGTGACGATCAGCAGATCGCCCTTCCACCTCGCATCAAGCCCGGCGAGCGCCATATGCGCGGCGTTGGGCAGCTTCTCCTGGATCGCGGCGCGGCGAATGTCGTAAAACCGCTGGACCAGGGCGGGGTCGCGAGCAAAGGCCTCGGGGGTGGCGACGTCTTCCACCCGGTGATTTTCCCACAGGCCGCCCGCTCCGCGAAAGGTGTCAATGCCGCTCTCTGCGGAAATCCCGGCGCCGGTAAGGATCACGATGTTGCGGATTTCGGTCACGCACTTGCTCCAATCTCGTCACCCCGAACCCTTCGGCAACGCTCAGGACATGCTTGTTTCAGGGTCCATTTCTCCCCATAGACCGCCGAGTGTGGGGCACGATGGATGCTGAAACAAGTTCGGCATGACGAGTCTCGATGGAGTAGAGTCCAGTGGTACGCATAGGCATCATCGGCAGCGCAGGACGAATGGGGCAGGCCTTGGCCGATGCCGTTGCCGCGGCCGGAGCGGAACTGGCGGGCGGAGTCGACAAGGGCGGCGACGTGGCCGCTCTCGCGGCGCGCAGCGACGTACTGGTCGATTTCTCCAGCCCCCATGCGCTGGAAGCCAACCTCGATGCCGCTGTCGCCGCCGGGGTGCCGATCCTGATCGGGACCACTGGCCTGGAGGATCGCCACCACTTCCTCTGCGATGCCGCCGCCGACAAGATCGCGGTCTTGCAGACCGGCAACACCTCGCTCGGGGTGACGCTTCTCGCCCATCTGGTACGCGAAGCGGCGAGCCGGCTTGGCGATGATTGGGACATCGAGGTGGTCGAAACCCACCACCGGATGAAGGTCGATGCGCCGTCGGGCACGGCGCTGTTGCTCGGGCAAGCCGCCGCCGAGGGGCGCGGAATTGACCTTGCTGCGCATTCCGAACGTGGCCGCGACGGGATCACCGGCGCGCGCAAGACGGGAGCGGTCGGCTTCGCGTCGCTGCGCGGCGGCAGCGTTGCGGGCGATCACACCGTCTATTTCCTTGGCGATGATGAGCGTCTGGCCCTGTCGCACCTCGCCGAAAACCGCCGTATCTTCGCCAAGGGCGCGGTGCGCGGAGCGCAGTGGCTGATCGGCAAGGCGGCCGGGCGCTACACCATGCCCGAGGTGCTGGGGCTTTGAACAAGGCCGATACCTTCGAATTCTTCCGTCGCCTCGCCGAGGACAATCCCGATCCGCAGACCGAGCTGGAGTTCGGCAATACGTACCAGTTGCTGGTCGCGGTTGTGCTGTCAGCCCAGGCGACAGACGTTGGGGTGAACAAGGCGACGCGGGCGCTGTTCCGCGAAGTAAAGACCCCGCAGCAGATGGTTGATCTCGGCGAGGAAGGCCTCAGGCAGCACATCAGGACCATCGGCCTGTTCAACGCCAAGGCGAAGAACGTCATCGCCCTGTCCGAGATTCTCGTCCGCGACTACCATGGCAAGGTTCCGGGCGACCGCGATGCTTTGACAACCCTGCCCGGTGTCGGACGCAAGACCGCCAACGTGGTGATGAACTGCGCCTTCGGGGCCGAGACATTCGCGGTCGACACCCATATCTTTCGCGTCGGCAACCGCACCGGCCTTGCCAAGGGGAAAACACCGCTGGCAGTGGAGAAGCAGCTCGAGAAGAGCGTGCCCAAGCCGTTCCGGGTCGGCGCGCATCACTGGCTGATCCTCCACGGACGCTATGTGTGCAAGGCGCGGCGGCCCGAATGCTGGCGCTGTGTGGTCGCGGACCTGTGTGCGTTCAAGCCCAAGAGCGACGGGCCCAAGAAGTAGGCAACTCGCCGGCGAGGCTACTGCTCCGGATCGAGGTGCAGTCCGCGTTTGCCATGTTCAGGCGTACCGGTCGGCGCGGCCATTTCGCCCTCGGCCGGGAACGGCGGCTGGAGCATGCCTTCCCATTTGGTGATGACCGCGGTTGCCACCGAATTGCCCAACACGTTGGTCGCGGTGCGCCCCATGTCGAGGAACTGGTCGATGGCAAGGACCAGGGCAATGCCTTCAACCGGCAAGTCGAACATGGCGAGCGTCGCGGCGATCACCACCAGGCTTGCTCGTGGCACCGCGGCGATGCCCTTTGAACTGACCATCAGTGTCAGCAGGATCAGGACCTGCGTGCCGATCGGCAAGTGGAAGCCATAGGCCTGGGCGATGAAGATCGTCGCGAAGCTGGCATACATCATCGACCCGTCAAGGTTGAAGCTGTAGCCCAGCGGCACCATCAGGCCCGATATGCGGCGGGGGACGCCGAACCGGTCGAGCTGCTCGAACAGCTTGGGCATGGCCGCCTCGCTCGATGCAGTCGAAAAGGCGATCAGTACTGGCTCGCGCACATAGCGGACCAGCACCAGTGCCCGGTCGCGCAGGAAGATGAAGCCAATCCCGATAAGCAAAGCCCACAACAGGAACAGCGACAGGTAGAACTCGCTCAGCAGCTTGGCGTAGGTAACAAGGATGCCAAGACCGTTTTCCGCCACCACCCTGGCCAGCGCGCCGAACACCGCGAAGGGGGCAAAGCGCATGACATAGCCGGTGATCTGCAGCATCAGTTCGGCCAGGGCCTCGGCCCCGCGAACCAGCGGTTTGCCCTTTTCGCCAATCGCGGTGAGGCCAATCCCGGCGAACAGCGCGAAAACCAGGATTTGCAGCACGTTGTTTTCGCCCATCGCGGCGATGATGTTCTTGGGGAAGACGTGCTCGACGAATTCGAACAGGTCCAGCTTCTTGACCTCGCCGATCGACTTCGCGCTCGCCGTCAGATCGACGCCGACGCCCGGCTGGAACAGGTTGACCATCAACAGGCCGAGGCTGATCGAGATGAAGCTGGCCAGGATGAACCAGGTGATCGCTCGGAACCCGATACGGCCCACCGCCGCGCTGTCGTTCATGTGGGCGAGGCCAGAGACGATCGTTGCCAGCACCAGCGGGGCGACCAGCATCTTGATCAGGTTGAGGAACACCGTGGACAGCACTTCGAAGCTGCGGGCCCAGTGCTCGGTGGTCATCACGCCGGAGAGGAGGTTCTGGTTGACCAGGTAGCCGACCACAATGCCCAGCACCATTCCGGCCATGATGCAGCGGGTCAGGTAGGTGCTGAGGACGTGAAGGAACCAGCCGAACAACGACCGACGCTCTGCCATGACCCGCAACCCCTCATTGAAACAATATTACCGGTTAGCCTAACAGAGTGAGCGGGGGTGGCAAGCGCGGTGCGCCCGCGCCAGCCGCTATCCCTTCAGCGCCGCCATCGCGACCCGCGCATAGATCCTCGCCAGGACATCGAGATCGGCCACCGCCACGGCTTCGTCGCGCTTGTGCATGGTGGCGTTGCACAGGCCGAATTCGATCACCGGGCACAGGTTCTTGAGGAACCGTGCGTCGCTGGTGCCGCCGCTGGTCGAGGCTTCGGGGCGCAGGCCCGTCTCGGCTTCCACCGCCTTGCCGACCAGCTCGCTGAACAGGCCGGGCGGGGTAAGGAAGGCCTCGCCATAGACTACCTGGTGCGCCGTGCCGCCATGGCGCGCAGCGATCGCGGCGACCCGCTCGCCCAGTTCCTCGCCAGTGTGCAGGTCGTTGAACCGGATCGAGATCCGCGCCTTGGCCCGCGCCGGGATGACATTGGTTGCCGGGTTGCCGACTTCCAGATCGGTGACTTCCAGGTTCGACGCCGGGAACCAGTCCGTCCCCTCGTCCAGTACCAGCGCGCCAAGCTCGGCCAGCATGACGACAAGCCGGGGGACCGGGTTGTCGGCAAGGTGGGGGTAGGCGACGTGGCCTTCCTTGCCCTCGACCTCGAGCCAGATGTTGGTCGAGCCGCGTCGACCGATCTTCATCGTGTCGCCAAGGCGGCTCACGCTGGTCGGCTCGCCGACAAGGCACAGGTCCGGGATCGCGTCTGCCTTGCGCATATGCTCGATCAGCGAAACCGTACCGAACCGCGCCGGGCCTTCCTCGTCGCCGGTGATGACGAGGCTCAGCGTTCCGGCTTCCTGCGGAACCTGCGCGGCCGCGGCCACCATTGCCGCGATCGCGCCCTTCATGTCCACCGCGCCGCGTCCATAGAGCAGGTCGCCGCGCACTTCCGGCGCGAAGGGTGCGCTCGCCCAGCCTTCGCCCGGCGGAACGACGTCGACGTGGCCGGCAAAGGCGAAATGACGGGTGCCTTCCGGTCCGCGACGGATCGCGAACAGATTTTCGACCGGCCCGTCAGGCGCTTCCCCGGCCCTGAAGCGGGCGACTGTGAAGCCCAGCGGCGCAAGCTGCGCCTCCAGGCAATCAAACACCAGCCCGGCGGCGGGAGTGACACTGGGGCAGGCGATCAGCGCTTCGGCGAGCGGCAGGACGGAGAGGGGCAGAACGGTGCTGGTCATGGTGCTTTCCCGTCTATGGGCTATGCTCGCCTCCCGCAAGCCGGAGTGCCGCGATGCCCAAGCTCGATCTCGATGCCATCCCCCAGACCAATGCCACCGGCTATCCGCCGATCTACGCCGACAAGGTCCAGGGCCGCTGGTATCGCCGCCTTGCCCCGGCTTCCGGCCTGACCGACTTCGGGGCGAGCCATGTCGTGCTCCAGCCCGGCGCCTGGTCCAGCCAGCGCCACTGGCACGAGGGCGAGGACGAACTGGTGGTGATGCTGGCGGGCCAGGCGGTGCTGGTCGATGATCACGGTGAAACCGCGATGCGCGCTGGCGACGTGGCCGCCTTCCCCAAGAACGACGGCAATGGCCACGTCCTCCAGAACCGCTCGGACCAGCCCTGCATCTTCGTCGCGATCGGCCGCCCGGCGGACAGCGCCTGCCACTATCCCGACATCGACATGCACCTGTTCGCCGGAGCCGGGCGACAACTGCGCAAGGACGGCAGCGCGTTCGAGGGTGACACCTGACGGCCACCGTGTGCACTTGTCCGAATAAAAACAATGTAATTCAATGACTTGTCTGATTGCGACCCGGACACGGGTGTCCGGCTATAAACAGTTAATATTCAATATCTTACAGGGAATAAGGTGACACTTCGCGCATTTTTGAAGGCACCTTTCGGGCCAGGGGGTTGAGACTGTCAAAGACCAGCGCGAAACGTCGTGCACGGCGGAATTGTGGCAAATCTGGCGCGTGTAGGAAACGGCTGCGGCGCGTGCCGGATCAGGTCGGCCTCAATCACTTTGCCGCAGGTTCGGCCTCGAATTGTTCGATCACCCAATCCTCGCTCTCGGCGGCGGCGATCCAGGCCTTGAGCCATTCGTGGTCCCACACCGCCTCCATGTAGGCGAGGGCGAAGCCGGGCACGCCGATGCCATAGGTGATGAAACGGCTGACCACGGGGGCGTAGATGATGTCGGCGGCGCTGAAGGTGCCGAACAGGAACGGCCCGCCCTTGCCGAAGCGCGCCCGCGCCTCGGCCCAGAGGGTGAGGATGCGGACGATGTCGGCCTTGGCGGCGTCGCTGATCTTGTGCCCTTCGACCCGGCGGCGGATGTTCATCGGGCACTCGCCCCGCAGCGCGAGGTAGGAACTGTGCATTTCCGCCACCATCGAGCGGGCCATGGCGCGGGCGTCGTCGGCCTTGGGCCAGAATCGGTCGCGCCCGACCTTGTCGGCAAGGTATTCGATGATCGCGATACTGTCCCAGACCACGGCGTCGCCGTCCCACAGCACCGGCACCTTGCCGGACGAGGGGGCGATTTCATCGTGTTCCTTCTTCCGCTCGTCCCAGTCGTCTCCGTAGAGCGGAACGGTGATCTCCTCGAACGGCAGGCCCGATTGCTTCACCGCCAGCCAGCCGCGCAGCGACCAGCTTGAATAGTTCTTGTTGCCGAGGATCAGTTTCATCGCATCAGGGCTAACGGTTCAGCTTGATGGTGTCGAGTCTGAACGAGGCGCCGGATCGCGCGCTCTGCGATGACCATGGGCAACCGTTTGGGCGAGGGTGACAAACATCAATTGATAGTGCAATTCAACGCCACCAACCACTTCGACATGAAATACGTCTCGACGATCGGTTCCAATGGCTTGGCAACGATGGCGGCAACCAGGCGCTGCCCGTCGGGGCGCCGCATCCGTTCTTCGTGACGCTCAAAGACAGGGTTCTGACCATGAAGGCCGCGCTGCTCGCTTTCGTACTTTTTGCCAGCCTCACTGCATCGGCGGTCCGGGCCGAGCCGGTCCTGCTGATCTCGATCGACGGGCTGCGGCCGGGCGACGTGCTGGAAGCCGAGCAGCGCGGCCTAAAGGTTCCGAACCTGCGCCGGTTCCTGACCGAAGGCGCCTATGCCACCGGGGTTAGCGGCGTGCTGCCGACCCTGACCTATCCCAGCCATACCACGCTCATCACCGGCGTCAGCCCGGCGCGGCATGGCGTGGTCAACAATTTCACCTTCGACCCGACCTTGATCAACCAGGGCGGCTGGTACTGGTATGCCAGCGACATCACGGCGCAGACCTTGTGGCAGGCGGCCGCGGCGGGGAAGCACAGCGTCGCCAATGTTCACTGGCCGGTCAGCGTCGGCGCGTCGGGGATTACCTGGAACCTGCCCCAGATCTGGCGCACCGGGCATGATGACGATGCCAAGCTGGTGAACGCGCTGGCAACGCCTGGCCTGATCGCTTCGCTCGAGAAGGCGACCGGCGAAGGCTATGCTCCGGGGATCGCCGAGGACATTGCCTCTGACGAGAAGCGCGGCCGCTTTGCCGTGAAACTGATCGAAACGCGCAAGCCCGGCTTCGCGACGGTCTATCTCGCCGCGCTCGATCACCAGCAGCACGTTGACGGCCCCGATACGCCCAGCGCCCATGCCGTGCTTGAACGGATCGACGCCATCGTCGGCAAGCTGGTCGCGGCGGAGCGGAGCGCCCACCCCGACGCCGTTATCGCGGTCGCCAGCGATCACGGCTTCGCCGCGGTAAACCACGAATTCAACCTCTACCGCGCCTTCATCGACGCCCGGCTGATCCGGTTGACCGCCGATGGCAAGATCAAGGAATGGGATGCGGTGCCGTGGAGTTCGGGCGGCTCGATCGCCATCGTCCTTGCGCGGCCAACGGACGCGGCGCTGACGGGCAAGGTGGCGGGCCTGCTGTCACAGCTTCAGGCCGATCCGGCGAACGGCATCGCCGCCGTCATCGACAAGGCGGCGATCGACAAGGCTGGCGGCAATCCGCGCGCCAGTTTCTATCTCGATCTGACCACCGGCACGACCTTCAGCGGCTACACCGGCGCCGATGCCCCGCTCAACAGCACCCCGCACTACAAGGGGATGCATGGCTATTTTCCCGGAAACCCGCTGATGCGCTCGACCTTCATGGTGATGGGACACGGCGTGCCGCGGGGCAAGTCGCTGGGTGAAATCGACATGCGCGCGATCGCGCCCACGCTTGCGCGAATCTTGAAGGTAAGGCTGGAAGGCGCGGAGGTTCCGGCGCTGAAATTCTGAACTTTGCCGGGCTCGGTTCGAGGCGCTGGCCTCAAGTCAGCGAATCTGCCAGCACCGCCGCGCGCAGCTCGGCTATGCCCAGGCCCTTTTCCGACGAGGTGGCGTGGATCGCCGGAAAGGCGGCGGTGTGCTTGCGGGCTTCGGCCTGAGTCGAGGCGATCACCGCATCCAGTTCGCTGGCCTTGATCTTGTCGGCCTTGGTCAGGACCAGGCGATAGCCGACCGCCGCCTCATCGAGCATGGACATCATCTCGCGGTCGACGTCCTTGACCCCGTGGCGGCTGTCGATCAGCACCAGCGCCCGTTTCAGCACGACGCGGCCGCGCAGGTAATCGCGCACCAGCCGCTTCCATTGCTCCACCACCTTGACCGGGGCCTTGGCGAAGCCATAGCCGGGCATGTCCACCAGCCGCAGGCGGGTGGGGTCGCCCACCTCGAAGAAGTTCAGTTCCTGCGTCCGTCCCGGCGTGACCGAGGTGCGGGCGATGGCCTTGCGGCCGGTCAGCGCGTTGAGCAGCGAACTCTTGCCGACGTTGGACCGTCCGGCAAACGCGATCTCGGCCGTATCGGGATCGGGCAGGAACTTCAGCGCCGGGGCGCTCTTCAGGAACTCGACCCGCCCCGCGAACAGGCGGCGCGCCTGTTCGGCGAGGTCGTCGTCCTGCTCCATCGGCTTACCCCCGCGCCTTGGCGCGCTTGGTATCGGCGGCATCCTTGTCGGCCTGGGCCTTCAGTTGCGGGTGACGCGAATAGAGGTAGGTCTGCTGCGCGATGGTCAGCAGGTTAGAAGTGATCCAGTAGATCAGCAGTCCGGCCGCGAACGGCGCCATGACGAACATCATCATCCACGGCATGATCGCGAAGACCTGTTGCTGCGCCGGATCCATCTGCGCCGGGTTGAGCTTGAACTGGAAGTACATGGTGATGCCCAGCATCAGCGCGAGGATGCCGATGCCAAGGAAGGCCGGCGGCGTGAAGTGCAACAGGCCGAACAGGTTGAAGATGTGCAGCGGATCGGGCGCGGACAAGTCCTTGATCCACAGCACGAACGGCTGGTGGCGCATCTCGACCGCAAGGATCAGCACCTTGTAGAGTGCGAAGAACACGGGGATCTGCAGGAAGATCGGCAAGCATCCGGCAAGCGGGTTGACGCCCTCCTGCTTGTAGAGCTTCATCACCTCTTCCTGCTGCTTGGCGCGATCGTCCTTGTAGCGTTCCTGCAGCGCCTTCATCTTGGGCTGGATCGCGCGCATCGCCGCCATGCTGGCGAATTGGCGCTGGGCCACGGGGAACATCACCCCGCGCACGATCAGCGTCAGCAGGATGATCGCCACGCCGAAATTGCCAACCAGGCCGAACAGCGATTTCAGCAGCCAGAAGATCGGCTTTTCGAACCAGCGGAACCAACCCCAGTCGATCGCCAGGCCGAAGTGCGGGATGCCCGCCGCCTCGTAGCGGTCAAGCACGGTCGATTCCTTGGCCCCCGCAAACAGGCGGGTGGTGCGCTTGAGGGTCTGGCCCGGCGCGACCGTGGCGTCGCCATAGACCATGTCGGCGCGATAGATCCCGCCGCCCATCGTCCGGAAGCTGCTGGTGGCTCCTGCGGCATCGGGGATCAGCGTGGACATCCAGTAGATGTCGGTAAAGCCGACCCAGTCGGTCTTGCCCGCATTGCTGACCTGCCCGTCCTTGAGCACGTCCTTGTAGTTGGGATTGAAGGTGACGGTGCCGTCATAGGCGCCAAACGGCCCTGAATGCACGTTCCAGCTATCGAGGCTGGCGGTCTTGTCGGTGCGGTTGAGCAGGGCGAAAGGCTTGACCGTGACCGGCGCGGTTCCGGCGTTGCTCACCGCCTGGGTGACGGTGATCATGTAATCGGCATCGATCGCGTAGGTCAGGCTGTAGGTCTGACCGGCGCCGTTGTTCCAGGTCAGCGTCACCGGGCTTTGCGGGGTCAGCTTCGCCCCTGCGGGCGCGGTCCAGACGGTTCCGGCGTTGGGGGCGCTCACGCCCGCGCCGAGGAAACCGAACTGGGCGAGCTGCTGCGCAGGCGTTCCCGCCGGCGAGAAGATCCGCTGCGGGCCGCTGCTTTTCTCGACCGAGGCGGTGTGCCGGTTGAGCGTGAGATCGTCGACCACGCCGCCGGTAAGATTGAGCGAGCCCGACAGCCCCGGCGCGGCGATCGTGATGCGGCCTGCCGGATTGAGCGCGGATTGCAGGTCTTTTGCCTCAAGCACCTTGTCCGCATCGCTGGTCAGCCCGCCTTCGCGGGTCGGCTTGGCGCTGGCGCTTGGTTCGGGGGCAGGCGCGCCCGGAGCGGTTGCCGCCGCAGCAGCCGAGGTTGCGACAGGCTGGGGCTTGTTCGCCTCAGGATAGAAGTGGCGCATCGCGGCTTCCCAGCCGAACAGCAGCAGCAAGCTAAGCGCCGCGGCCAGGATCATGTTGCGCGTATTGGTCTTGTCCACGAAGGCGTCCTGCGTTGGTTCAGTCGGGTCAGATGGGGAAGAGCGGGTCCAGATCAAGCCGTATGCGTGTTACGGCACCGGATCGTAGCCGTGCCCGCCCCACGGATGGCAGCGCAATAGCCGCTTCGCCGCCAGCCAGCTACCCTTAATCGCGCCGTGTTTTTCCAGCGCCTCGATCGCGTATTGCGAGCACGACGGGGCATAGCGGCAGGTTGGCGGCAGGATCCGCGACGGGCCAAGCTGCCAGCCCCGGGCGATGAGGATCAGCAGGCGTTTCATTTTCGCGCTCTTGGCCTCCGTGGCGGATCACCCTTGCCTTGCGTGGCGCGCGAGAGGGCGGCGGACAGTTCCTCGCGAAGCTTGCCGAAGTCGCGTTCGACTCCCGTCTCGCGGCCAATCAGTACATGATCGTGGGCAGCCAGACCGGCTTGCGGCAGTAGTTCGCGGAGCAGGGCGCGGAAGCGGCGCTTCATCCGGTTGCGCACGACTGCGTTGCCGATTTTTTTGGTGACGGTGATGCCATAGCGCATCGCATCGCTGCCGTTGGGGTTGACCAGCAACACAAAACCGGGACGTGCGATCCGCAAGCCCCGGTTTGCTGCTAGAAAGTCAGCCCGCCGCGTAAGGACGGACATCGTTTCGGCTTCGCTCAGGCGCTGAGCTTCTTGCGGCCGCGGGCGCGGCGCGCGCGCAGCACCTTGCGGCCGC